>JAEEKC010000250.1 GCA_016282215.1 Lachnospiraceae bacterium | reverse complement strand
CTTTCAATCAGTTTGGTATAGCCTTCTGTCGGAATTCCCTGATAGAGCGCATTGAAATAATTATTATCAAAGGTCAGCCGCACAGGCAGGCGCTTTATGATAAAGGCCGGCAGGTCCGTACACTCCCTGCCCCACTGCTTTTTCGTATAGCCTTTAATCAGTTTTTCATAAATATCCGTTCCCACAAGGCTGATGGCCTGTTCTTCTAGATTCTTCGGCTCAGTAATACCGGCCGCTTTCTTTTGCTCTTCAATCTTATCTGCGGCCTGCTGCGGCGTCACTACTCCCCACATTTTATTAAAGGTGTACATATTAAAAGGCAGGGAATAGAGTTCACCTTTGTAATTTGCAACCGGCGAATTGGTGTAGCGGTTAAAGGTTACGAACCTATTCACATAGTCCCAGACCTTTTTATCATTGGTATGAAAAATGTGGGCGCCATACTTATGTACGCTGATCCCATCCATATCCTCCGTGTAGATATTGCCGCCGATATGATCCCGCTTTTCCAGCACCAGCACACTTTTTCCGGCTTTCTTTGCTTCATGCGCAAATACTGCGCCAAACAGGCCGCTGCCTACGATCAGATAATCATACATTCCTTATCTCCTTTGCATCTGTCAGTCATTTCCTGACTGCAGTATTTCCGTATCGTGCTTTATATATTTTGATCATTCACTGTCAGCGAGTACTTCCAGATATCTTGCCACCGCATCTTTCCAGTCCGGAAGGGGCGTAAAACCGTTTGCCGCGAGCTTGCTCTTATCCAGTCTGGAATTAAAGGGTCTGGCTGCTTTGGATATCCCATACTCAGCCGTTGTTACAGGTGTTACTTTCGTTGCATAGCCCGCCTGCCGGAAGATCTCGCAGGTAAAATCATACCAGGAAATGAAGCCGCCCTCATTTGTTGCATGATAATAACCGTATTTCTCGGTTTCGATCATATCCACAAGAAGCCTGGCCAGATCCAGCGTATAGGTCGGTGTTCCGATCTGGTCATTCACCACCCGCACCTCATCATGGCTTTTTCCCACACGCAGCATAGTCTTGATAAAGTTGTTTCCGTTCTGTCCGAAAACCCATGCGATGCGCACAATGAAGTATTTGGAAAGAAGCCCGCTGACCGCTTTTTCTCCGAGCAGCTTGCTTTCGCCATACACATTCAGCGGTGCATAGTCTTTGCAGTCCGGCTCCCAGGGCTCGGTGCCCTGCCCGTTGAAAACATAGTCAGTACTGATATACATCATTTTAGCATCGATAGCCGCAGCAGCTTTTGCGATGGACTCCGTGCCCTTTACATTGATCGCCATGACCTTCGGTTTGTTTTCTTCATCCTCAGCCGCATCCACGGCAGTCCAGGCAGCACAATGAATGACAGCATCCGGCGCAAGCTCACCAAGTGTCTTTTCCACTGCCTGCTCATCCGTAATATCCATTTGTACATAGGGCATCGTGGTAACCGGCGATCCGTCCTGCAGTCCCGAAAAGGACGGTGCGATATCGCTGCCGATCCCTTCAATCCCTCTTTTAGCCAGTTCATTCATCACGTCTCTGCCCAGCTGTCCGCC
The DNA here is from genome assembly GCA_016282215.1 of Lachnospiraceae bacterium. Taxonomy (GTDB): domain Bacteria; phylum Bacillota; class Clostridia; order Lachnospirales; family Lachnospiraceae; genus RGIG7926. Next base: position 5,506 of record JAEEKC010000250.1, on the reverse strand, counting down.
TACGCCTGTTACAAATACCTTCATCCTTCTTTCCTCCTGAATTCACCTCATTTTTCACCATCCATGATCCGGTCTACAAACGGCTTGATGGCAGAGCTTTTTGCCTTATCCGATACCAGTATGCCATCCTTTGATACCGCTACCACGATATCCTTAAGGCCCATGCAAAGTACCGGCAGATCCGTTTCATTGAGAACATGGACATTCTCACAGGTCTCATCCATCATGCTCTTTCCGATGGCATCCGGCTTCAGCACCGTGGTCAGCATATCAAAAGAGCCGAGATCCTGCCAGGAGCCGGAAAAGCGTATGATCTCGATCAGCGGCTCCTTCTCCGCAACCGCATAGTCAAAGCTGATTTTCTGACAGTCAGCATACCCGTCAAACATAGCCTGATAGCTTGTTACATTCATAAGCTCTTTTGCTTTTTCCATCACATAACCGATACGGTAAGCAAACACACCGCCGTTCCACAACGCACCTTTCTCAATATATTCTGCCGCGGTCTTTGCATCCGGCTTTTCCTTGAAGGCTTCCACTTTGGAAAGGGGCTCGCTGCTTTCCGGGATCACGTAACCGTAGAGCTCACTCGGATACGTCGGCTCCATTCCCATCAGCACCAGATTGGCCTCTGAGTCTTTGGCCCTGTCTGCGAGCTTCTTCAGCATTTCATAGTAATCCGAATTCACATACGGATCCACGGGGCAGACCACGACCGAGTCTTTTTCATCCACACCAAGCTTGTCCCGAAGAAAAGCCGTCGCAAGGGCAATCGCCGGGAAGGTATCGCGTCTGCAGGGTTCTATGGAAATGCCGACGTTTTCCCCTAACTGTTCTTTCAAAAGAGGAACCTGAAATTCTGCCGTTGCCACGGTGATCTTTGCATTCTCATCCACTTCTTTGATCATCCGGTACATCCGCTGCACCATGGACTCATAAGCACCGTCTTCCCTCTGAAAAACAGGCAAAAACTGCTTTGACCTGACATCATTTGATAAAGGCCAGAGCCTTCTTCCGGAACCGCCGGACAACAGTATCACATTCATAACCTTCCTCCTCAACTTATCATTAGTATATTGGCTCCGTATTTTTCATATCGGACTTTACACTTCCTATCTCTCCGCCCGCATCGGGTTATTCAAAAAGTCTTCATAAGCCAGCCGGATCCCGTCTTCCAGTTCTGTTTTGTAGGTCCAGCCGAGTTTGGTTGCTTTGGAAACATCTAAGAGTTTTCTTGGCGTGCCGTTGGGTTTGGAAGGATCCCATTCAATCTTCCCTTCATATCCTACCACTTTTGCCACAAGCTCTGTCAGCTCCTTAATGGTCAGTTCCTTGCCGGTACCGGCATTGACCGTTTCATTTCCGCTGTAATTGTTCATCAGGAACACGCAAAGATCCGCCAGATCATCCACATATAAAAACTCGCGGAGCGGGCTGCCGTCTCCCCAGCAGGTAACGGACGACGCGCCGCTTTCTTTTGCTTCATGGAAACGCCTGATCAGGGCCGGCAGCACATGGGAATGCGTCGGATGATAATTGTCATTGGGCCCATACAGATTTGTGGGCATAACCGAAATATAATCCGTTCCGTATTGCCTGTTCAAAAACTCACAATACTTCAGCCCCGAGATCTTGGCCAGTGCATAAGCCTCATTTGTCTTTTCCAGTTCACTTGTTAAAAGACAGCTTTCCGGCATGGGCTGGGGTGCCATTCTCGGATAGATGCAGGAGGAGCCCAAAAACTCCAACTTCTTACAGCCATTCTGCCATGCTGAGTGGATCACATTCATCTCCAGGATCATATTTTCATACATAAAATCCGCCAGTGCGCTCTGGTTTGCCTCAATGCCGCCTACCTTTGCCGCTGCCAGAAAAACATACTCCGGTTTTTCCTTCTCAAAGAATTCCCGCACTGCTGTCTGATCACACAGATCCAGCTCTGCATGTGTCCTTGTTATGATATTTTCATAGCCTTCCTTTTGCAGCCTTCTGACAATGGCTGATCCTACCATGCCCCTGTGTCCGGCTACGTAAATCTTTGCATTTTTTTCCATTTTATTCATTCTTCCTTTCTTTGTATTAAATAATTTTTTTGTCTCATCCCGCTTTTGTCATATCAAAAAAAAGTAGCATTCCCATATCAGTTGTGATACATTTAGATGTATGAAAACAGTGCAAGATAAAAATGCACCGCAATCAGGTGCCATCACACCTTATTCCTTATTGTCACAGTACCGGACACCCCTGATGGGGCTTGCCACTTTGTGGGTGATGTATAATCATGCCATGCTGCTTGGACTGACCGCCGCAAAAGAGCCCTTCCGGTTTTTGCAGCTGGCCGCGCATATCAGCGTGGATATTTTCTTTATGCTCAGCGGTTTCGGTCTGTACCACTCACTGAACCGTAACACCACGAAAGACTATTTCCTGAAACGCCTCGGCAAACTGATGCCCGTCTGGGGAAGTTTTCTGCTGGCGCATATCATCATTGATAAGGCTGTCTTCGGCCTGCGTTTTTCTCTGAAAGAGATCATCGGCTTTCTGACCTTCCAGGGCTTTCGCGCCCAGCTTGGCAATCAGGGAAACTGGTATGTGTATACCATCTTCCTGTATTACCTGATCGCACCGATCCCCTTTTCCTTCCTGAAGGAAAGTAAGCATCGGCTAACTACCTGCGGGATTCTGTGTGCCGTCTCCTGGATCGCGGCCTACAGCTATTTCGGAAACAGGGATCTTTTGATCACCTTTATCCGGATCCCGGCTTTTCTTCTCGGCATGTATATGGCAAGCGGCGATGAACTGACAAAAAAAGAATACTCCAAAAGATCTCTTGCCATCTGCCTTGGGATCACTGCAGTTTTCGGCACGATCCACTTCTTTGTGCTGTCCCGCTGCAGCATTGACGTCCTTTGGGATTACGGTCTTTGGTGGCATGCGCTGATCCCTATGACCGTACCGTTTTCCCTGCTGCTTTGCCGTCTCTTTTCTCTGACGAAAGATCCAAAGAGCATTCTGTTGAAACCCCTGGATCTCATCGGATCCGCAAGCCTTGAGATCTTCCTGGCCCATCTGTATATCTTTAAATACTGGGGCGAGATTACCGGCATTTTGCTGCAAAAATCAGTTGGTTTCCGGATCGCTGTTTTCTTTGCCTCGATCCTGATCGGACTTGTGTGGCATGAGCTGATCAAACTCTGTGTTCGCCTGATCTCACAGATTATTTCACACCCTTCCGACAATACCGTAAAATGATCTGCCGCATATGATTCTCACAGCTGTCGCAGGATCCGTATCGTTCTCTCTAATCCTTCTCTGATCTCATAATGCGGTTTCCATCCAAGCGCCTTGCATTTACTGCCGTCAAGCCGTGCTTTCGTCGCCTTGCTGTAACCCGCTGATTCTGTCGCGTCCGGAAGTTCAAATACTACCTTCTTGCCCGCCTCACTTGCAATGATATCCGCTAAATCCTTCAACATGATATCGGAGGCTTCATCCGCGATATTATATGCTTCTCCATCCTTCCCGCTCAGCAGGATCGTCAAAAGTCCGCTGACCGCATCTGCTACATAAGTGTAACTGTATAACTGCGTTCCCTCGGATTTGAGAATAATATCCTCCCCTGCCACTCCCTTTTTGATAAACTGACTGATCGCCTTGGTGTCCGTCATCAGCATGGTCGGTCCATAGGATCTCGTCAGACGCGGGATCACAATATCCATCCCTTTTGCTTTTCTGTATGCCTGACAGAGCGCTTCGCCGCATCTCTTGCTTTCCGGATACCCGGCCCGCAGACTGTTGGGATCGATGTAGCCGCAATAGTCTTCCGTAAACAGCTCAACATCACCTCGGTTTTCACCATAGATCTCATTGGAAGAAGCAAACAAAACCCTGACCGCTTTGGCATGCTCTGCATAATCGAGCATATTCTGAAGACCGGTCAGATTGGTTGTAATGGTACCGATGGGATCCGTCGCATACTGTACAGGATGAGTATTGGATGCAAGATGCAGGATATAATCCATATGCGAGGGAAAAAGGCGCTCATCAGTTTCCGGCATCTCATCCGGTTTTGGTGATCCTCTGTCAGATGCTTCCTGATCTGTAGGCACGGCCTTGATCGGGCATTTGACATCATATGGGATAAAGTGTAAAAATGAAGATCCTTCCCAACCGGAAAAACGCTTTTCTAATCTTTCCGGATCACGGCCGAGCGCATACACATGACAGGACAGGCCGCTTTCATTTTTCTGCATGATCACATCTACAAGAAAGCTTCCGATCATTCCGCTTGCTCCGGAAAGCATCAGTGCTCTGCCCTGCAGCTTTTCCCAGAGCAGGGGCAGTCCTGCGACACGCCTTACATCTTCCTTATACAGTTTATTTGCATATAGTTTGTTTTGTTCCATATATTTCCTGTCTTTTTATAGAATTTTTTGCTCTGTATCTTTCTATCGAGCCTTATGCTTTTCATTGATCAATTGTTTTCCGCTTCGAATCTTCATACCGGATTTTGCGTTTTGATTCCATTCCGATTCCGCCGGTTTTTTACGGTCGCCCTGCACTACTTCAGCCAGTTATCCTTATCCGACTTCAGATATGCCTTGAACATTTCCAGGTCATCCTTCGTTGTCAGCTTAATATTCTTGTCGGAACCGGCTGCGAAATACAACCTGTGCCCCAGCTCCACCATCATGGTATTTGTATAGGCCGAACCATAAATCCCAATCTCTTTTTCATACGCCTCATGGTAAGCGTCTGCTAACATTTTAAACGTATATGCCTGCGGCGTGGAAACCCTGCGCAGTGTTTCTCTTGGGATATATTTGACCGTGCTGATCTCATCATCCACCACAAAGATTTGCTCATTATATGGCAGGCTTGTTACTGCATTTCCGTACTGCCTGCACTTTACGATCACGTCGGATAATACCGTTTCGTCCACCAGCGGCCGGATACCGTCATGAATGATCGTGATATCATCATCGCTTACGATGCCTTCAAGATTGTATACGCCGTTTCGGATGGATTCCTGTGCGGTCGCGCCGCCGCTGACCACCCATTTCAACTTCGTGATGTTAAACTGCTTGGAATAGGCCCATACGATATCATGCCAGCCCTCCAGTGTCACGACTTCGATCGCGTCGATCTCGGGGTGTTTTTGGAACCCTTCGAGCGTATACAGAAGCACCGGTTTATCATAAACATTGATAAACTGCTTGGGGATATCCTGTCCCATTCTCTGACCGCTGCCGCTTGCTATGATGATCGCTACATTCATGCTTCTCTCCTTGAATCTATGACGCCTTTGTATCCTATTATCAAACGTGACTCAATATCACTTCACATTCCCCTGTGATCCGCACGATCTTCTGTCCGGCCGGGAGGAAGAAACTGTTGCCGGGCCGGAAATTTTCCTTTTGGAGCACAACTGTATTATCTGTCCCTGTCTCTTCGGTTTCTATGATACCTTCTCCCGATAAAACTACGATCGAATAAAAAGATGACG
>JAEEKC010000249.1 GCA_016282215.1 Lachnospiraceae bacterium | reverse complement strand
TGGCACCTTTTTCAGCGCGATGGGTGTCAAAGTGACGCCTATGTGTAAGTCGGCAGCTTTCGTGGGAGTATCATGTATCATCTTCGGGATCACATTTTTCAGCAAGCCGAAGTTCTGCATATACAGATGGCTTGTTAAGCTGCAGTTGGTTATCCAGGGCAGTAAGATAGTAGGAATCAGGCTTGTTAAACCCAACGTTCAGGCTTTGCAGGTTTTTGGCAACTCCATAGATTTCATCGTAGGAGTAATTGAGCAACCTGGCTGTAGCGGCATGCCCTTCGATATATACTCCTGCAACCTTGATATTCCGGTCAGAAGAAGGGCAAAGATATTTGGTGATGATCTTAACCAAAAGATCAGCATATTGGATTTCTTCGCCTTTGAGCATGCCTGTAAGCCTGTCATATTCCACCCTGCGGCGTGTTGAAGAGAGCAACCGATCAAAAGAGTCGTCATTCGTTCCTTCATTCACAGAATTGGATATTTGAGTTGTTTCCGTATCGGAATGAATGATGGATTTTTCCTTATCTGTCTTGTATTTCAGTTTTGTATCGTCAGTATTATATTGTCCTTGGTTATCCGCCACGGGTGAGCCGTCGCGGGTAAGCCGTCCCGGTTCAGCCGTCACGGGAAACCCGGGATGGTCAGCAGGATCCTCTGAGGTGTCTACTGGATCACTAACGGTTTCTTTTCTGCCCGGTTTTTCATAAAAGACCTCGATCTCAGTTCTGTATTTGCCGTCCTTGCTCCGGTAGCGGTTCCGTCTCAGGTATCCCAGCCTTTCCAGGTTCTTTATGGAATTGGATATGGATTCATAACCATCAGCAACGATCCTGCGAAGTCCATCGATGCTGAATTCCCAGCAATCCGGCAGGCTTAAGAGCGTACAGAGGACACCTCGGTCTTTCATAGACAGTTTTTTGTCACGGAAGATCGTATTGCTGATCATTGTGAAATTTCCCTGTGTCTTGTTTTTGAGTGTTATCAACTTTTCCACCTTCTTTTATAAAATCTCTTTCCATTTGGAAAAGCCTCTGATATACTCGTATTTGCGGTAGGAGTACGAGAGGCTTTGTCCTTTCTACTCGGAGATGCTTCTGTTATCAGCAGGGGCATCTCTTTTTTCGTTTTGGTCACCTGCGGGTTTTCTGTGTCCCGGAAGCGGTACGATCTGCCTGACTTTGTCGCCGACGATCACTTTTTTTCTGGCGGCGATATAATACTGCATCGTGGTCGATTCCAGATCACCGATATAGGCGGCGATCTCTTTTACATCTGCGCCGTTTTCGTACATTCTTGTAGCAAATGTCCGTCGCAGAATGTGAAGTCCGCTGACCTGTGTCAGAAAACCGGAATGCTTATACACGGTATCCATACAGTGCTCCAGCATTGTGGCAGTGTATTGTTTCCCAGTCTTTGTCCGACAGATAAAGTCGCCTGGTTTTCCGGGTTTTGCCTCCCGGATCATGCGAAGGTCTGATATTGCTTTCTCTGAAAGCTTGATCACCCTTGCCTTCTGATTCTTGGTAGTGCCCTGAATTGCGACATACTTTGCTGCGGAAGGATCAGTTGCATTTCTGTTGCGGCTCATGGAAGTGCTTTTGTCGATGGTCAGCAGTTTGTTTTGGGCATCGTAGTCCTTCCACCTTAAGCTGATCAGTTCGCCGGTCCTCATTCCCGTATGGAGCAGAAGGGCACCGTACAGACCGCCGGCATACTTGTAGTTGCCGTTATTGGCATTTCTCCTGAGCGCTTCTTTATAAAAGGAATCTTCTTCCGCGGCTGAAAGAACGATTACATCAGCATCAGCGGCAGCCTTGTTCTCCAGTTTGGATAACCGCTTGATGATGCTTCGTTTAATCTGCAGTACAGGGTTATAGTTTAATTCTGAGCGGATTACGCCCCATTCATATGCTGCATTGAGTACATCAAGGCATTTCTTGATTGTCGATATGGAGAAACCGTCCTTGATCAATGTGGTTATATGATTATCCACATCAGCGGGGGTGATCGCCTGGATCTGCATTTTTCCTATCGGGTACTTGGAAATCTGATTGCGGATCGTATCTTCCCGCCGGTCGATGGACTTGGGTTTGAGTTCTCCGTTGTGAACCTGGAAGTCCAGATGCCGCTGGCACAACTCCTCAACATTGTCCCGGTCGGTAACCTGTGTCCGCTGTTTTTCATTGAGCCATTCCGCTTCTTTTTGCTTCATGAGTTTAATACAGGCTGCCTGCGTAGCAGCGGTCACTGTCAGTGTTTTTCTTTTTCCGTCAGCCTTGAGACCGGCTCCTTTTCGATAGGTAACGGTACCATCCTTGTTTTGATAGAAGGTACCTTGTCCCTTCGCGCTTCGCGTTTTTTTATTTGGCATGCTATTCACCTCTTTTCTGCCTGGTGTTCGATCAGAGCATGAATTGTTTGTGCTCATACTGACGGAGCCATTCTTTTAGCGCATGTTCCGTTACGATGTACCTTTTTCCGATGCAGATCGAAGGGAAACTGCTTGAACGGATCAGGGCATAAGCCTTGTCCCTTCCGATCTTGAGCACGCTTGCCAGTTCTTTTGCGGTGATGATCTTGATGTCATCGGGTTCTTTTGTCTGTTTGTTATCCATGGTATGCATCTCCTTTCTTGCTAATCGTATTTTTGCAATTTACGAATATCGTAAATTCATATTATCACGCACAAATTAGTTTGTCAATACTTCGTTATACTAAAATTTACGAAAACCGTAAATATTTTTTGCTTTATTATCGGCACGATGTATGATAGAATAATTACAAAATTCGTAAACCTTCATTTTATGAAAAGAGGATTGCTATGGGAGATGGAAGAAAATTAAAGGAAATCATTGACTCCAAACCGGATATGAACGTCAGAAAACTGGCAATGGCTGCCGGGATCAGTGCGACAACCCTGTATACCATTATCAAAAAGGACACAAGTATCCGATTTGATTTTGCCCTGAGACTTGCGAACGAACTTAACGTCAATGTTGATGAGATTTGTTCAGATATGCCGTTTACAGGAGACCTGGAGGATAACTCGTCTTATCCGCAGCTGCCAGAGGGAATGAACAGTATGCTGGACGAGAGCAGGATCAAAAGGTATCTGACGAATCGAATGTATCCGCTGATGGAATTATTTGGAAAGCATAGCATGCCGGACATAGATAACCTGCTTACTTCGTTTTATCAGTTAGATGATAATGCGAGACATGAGATCATAGAAATGATCAAGGTCAAATTGAAATATAATAAGGATCCTGAAAGGGCAGAACAGGTAAAATCGATCAAAGGGTGGAAATAGTGTTTATGTGATGGAAAAGTGGGAATGCAAATTGACCTATGAATTGACCTATCCATTCGAAATTTTAGGTCAGTTTCAGAAATTTGTACGAAAATCGTACTGATTTGAACCAATGCAATTTTACGACATTCGTAAAAATGTGCGATTTGATTTCGATGGCAAAATAACCGAAAGCCCAGTGAATCCGGGCATAAAAGAAACCTCAGTGATGTATCTCACTGAGGTCTTTTTCAGCAGCG
>JAEEKC010000248.1 GCA_016282215.1 Lachnospiraceae bacterium | reverse complement strand
GATGTTGTTTATATAACCATAGGAACCGGTATCGGAGGCGGTGTGCTGAGTGGCGGAAAGCCTGTACACGGCATGTTGCATCCCGAGCTTGGACATATGCTGATCCGTCCCAGGACAGATGATCCTTATGAAGGAAAATGTCCTTATCACCACAACTGTCTCGAAGGCATGGCCAGCGGCCCGGCGATCACAGATCGTTACGACATACGCGGCGAAGAACTGGATGACCGGCAGGATGTATGGGATCTCGAAGCCTATTATCTGGGACAGGCCGTTGTCAATATCATTCTTACTCTGTCACCTAAACGTATCATTCTCGGCGGTGGTGTGATGGAGCATAAGCAGCTGTTTGATCTGATCCGTGGCTATGTGCAGGAAATGTTGGGCGGTTATATCAAGGCAAAGGAACTTAATGATCTGACGGAATATATCGTTCCGGCTTCGCTTGGCGGTGAACAGGGAATCAAAGGATGTCTGTATCTGGCGGATATGGCTTACAAAAATGAAAAGATAAAGTAACTGAATGACAGCGGATCGCAAACGCTTTTGACATTACAACTTATGAAGTCAAAGCTACGGTGCAGAATATCTGATCATTTGTCTGTGATTTCCATTTTGTATGAAATTATGGTATGATAGGAAACAGTGAACCGTCATCATGACGGCAGATAGCAAATAAAAAAAAGGAGGAAGCAGTATGGAACAAACAATCGTTGAAAAGGGACCGATCACGGATGAACTCCTCGAAAACATGAATCGGTTTTGGAGAGCGGCCAATTATCTTTCGGCAGGGCAGTTATATCTGCTGGAGAATCCGCTTTTGAAAAAACCGCTGACAAGGGAGATGGTCAAGCAGAAAATTGTCGGTCACTGGGGAACAGTACCCGGACAGAACTTTATTTTTGTTCACTGTAACCGTGTGATCAAGCGATATGACCTGGATATGATCCTGTTATCCGGGCCGGGACATGGCGGAAACTTCTTTATTGCCAATGACTATCTGGATGGTTCCTACAGTGAGATCTATCCGAATATCTCGCAGGATGAAGCTGGTATGCAGAAGCTCTTCAAACAGTTTTCTTTCCCGGGCGGAATGCCTTCTCACTGTGCACCGGAAACACCGGGCTCCATTCATGAAGGCGGCGAGCTGGGATATTCCATCGCACACGGCTGTGGCGCGATTTTTGACAATCCGGATCTGATCGCTACGGTTGTTGTGGGTGATGGCGAAGCGGAAACCGGACCGCTGGCAACTTCCTGGCAGTGCAATAAATTCATCAATCCCGTAGGTGACGGAGCTGTGCTTCCTATCCTTCACTTAAACGGCTACAAAATTGCAAATCCGACGATCTTCGGACGTCTTTCCAAACAGGAACTGACGGATTTCTTCCACGGAAACGGCTGGGAGCCCATCTTTGTGGAAGGCAGCGATCCGATGCCGATGCACAGGGCTATGGCAGAGGCTATGGACACTGCCATCGAGAAGATTAAAGATATCTGGAAGCATGCAAGAAGCACCGGCGATGCAACCCGTCCCGTTTGGCCGATGATCGTGCTTCGCACACCGAAGGGCTGGACCGGTCCGAAGGTAGTGGACGGCAACCGCATTGAAGACAATTTCCTGGCGCATCAGGTGCCGGTTATGATGGATAAGCCTGAGCATCTGCAGATCCTTACCGACTGGCTGAAAAGCTATAAACCTGAAGAGCTCTTTGATGAAAACGGCAAGATCTTAGATGAGATTGCAGCGCTGGCGCCGAAGGGCAATGCAAGACTGGGCATGAACCCCCATGCCAACGGCGGAAAACTTCTGCGTGACCTGCGGCTTCCGGATTTCAGATCCTATGCATTTGATACCGGCGCACATGGCTCAAAGGACAGCCAGGATACACAGAATCTCTCAAATTATATCCGCGACATCTTCAAGCTGAATGCCGAAGCCAAAAACTTCCGTATCTTCTCACCGGATGAGAACAATTCCAACCGTTTCTCCTCTGTCTTTGAAGTGGAAAACAGAGATTGGAATGCGGATCAAACTGACCTTGATGATCATCTTTCAAGATTCGGACGTGTCATGGATTCCATGCTTTCCGAGCATATGTGTGAAGGATGGCTGGAAGGATATCTGTTGACGGGACGCCATGGTTTCTTCCATACTTATGAAGCATTCTCAAGGATCATCGATTCCATGGGTGCGCAGCATGCAAAATGGCTCAAGGTCTGCAACCAGCTTCCCTGGAGGGAAGAGATCGCTTCCCTGAACCTGCTGATGTGTTCCACAGTATGGCAACAGGATCATAATGGCTTTACCCATCAGGATCCGGGATTCATGGATCATATTGCCAATAAGAAGGCTGATGTTGTCCGGATCTATCTGCCGGCAGATACTAACTGCCTGCTTTCCACCATGGATCATTGCCTGAAGAGCCGCAACTATGTCAATGTGGTGATCGCATCCAAGCATCCCCGTCCGCAGTGGCTGTCCATGCCCGAAGCGGTAAAACACTGCACTCAGGGTATCAGTATCTGGGATTGGGCATCCAATGACCAGGGCAAGGAACCGGACATCGTGTTTGCCAGCGCCGGCGAAACGCCTACGTTGGAAGCGCTTGCGGCTGTTTCCATTCTGAGAAAAGAGCTGCCTGAGATCAAGATCCGCTTTATCAATATCGTAGACCTGTTCAAACTGGTTCCGCATAATGAGCATCCTCACGGTCTGACAGACGCGGAATATGACATGCTTTTTACCACAGACAAGCCCGTGATCTTTAACTTCCACGGCTATGCGACACTGGTACACGAGCTGACATACCGCCGTCATAACAACCGTCTGATGCATGTTCGCGGCTACAAAGAAGAGGGCACCATTACAACAGCTTTTGATGTGCGCGTACAGAATGATATCGACAGATTCCATCTGGTACAGGATGCATTAAAGCTCCTTCCGCAGCTTGGCAACAAGGGCGCCTATCTGTATCAGCAGATGAGCGACAAGCTGGTAGAGCATAAACAGCATATCAGCGATTATGGTGTAGACCTTCCTGAGATCGTTAACTGGAAATGGGAAGATCTTCGCGGATGACGGATTTCTAAAGTCCTGCAAGCCAATATAAAAAGGCCTGCAGGACTTTGTTTCAGGCAACATACGGTATCTTTATAAAAACACAGGACGATCCTATGTCGGTAATTTTTTTGGCGATATTCTTTGTATTTACATCGCTTCATCTTTATGGATCCGCAAAGCAAAATAAGCGGCTGCGAAACCTGACCAAGCCGTTTCTTCTTTCCTCGCTTTTCGGGTTTTATTTCTTTACGGCAGGAAATGCGCTGCCTTCCATCCTGATCGCCCTGTTTTTCTGTTGGTTGGGAGATATCCTTCTGATGAAAAGCGCCATGAAATGGCTGATTGCAGGCGGTATTTCCTTTATGATCGGCCATGTTTTTTTCATGATCGGCTACAGCAGAGATATCACTTTTTCTTCGGAGCATTTACTGCCGGCATTATTACTGGCCGCGCTTTTCGTTTTCGCTGCGATCTCCATTTTTCTGAAAATGAAACCGGACCTGCCGCAGCCGATGGTCCTGCCTATGATCGGCTATCTTCTGATCAACGCTGCAATGAACTGCTTTGCGATCCTGAGAATGATCTCAATGCCGGGAATCCCTGCCTTTATCACCTGTATCGGCGCAATGCTGTTTTTTGTGTCTGATTCCTTCTGGTTTTATGTACGGTTCAAAAAAGAAGGCAGACTGAAAACACATTTTTGGATCATGCTGACCTATTCCCTCGGAGAACTGATGATCATCATCGGACTGATCTGAATAAAAATACGGCCAAAAATTGAAAATTACGCGAAATTTGGCGCAAAATATGGTAAAATATATAAGTTAGTGAAGTTGCATAAGCAACAGGCGACGAAAATCAGAAAGAATCAGGAACGCAAAATGGGAATCATTTATATTACAGGACATAAAAACCCGGATTTAGACAGTATCTGCAGTGCCTATGGTTATGCGCGTCTGATGAATCTGCAGGATCCGGATAACACATACATTCCGGTCCGGTGCGGTCACATGTCCGACAGCACGAGAACGATCTTGGAGCAGCTTGATATTGAGATCCCGGCTTATAAGCGGGATGTCTATCCGAAGGTACGGGATGTAATGCTCAGCAAGGATACGGGTATTGATGCCGATGATCTGCTTACAAGTGTGGCAGCCATCTACGAAAAAAACAATCCCAGTGCCATTCCCGTATTTGAAAAAAATGAGTTTTACGGTCTGCTCACGGTGGATGATATCACGAACTGGACCATGCGGGAGCTTTCCAGAGATAACAAGATCACCAAGATCCCGAAAGTACGGGATATTATGACGGCGCAGGAACCCGGTATTGAAACGGATGAACTCTTTGATGAAGGAAGATCCATGCTGCAAAGCTCCAGCAAGCGTGGTCTCGCCGTTTATGATGATGGTAAGTATGCCGGTTACGTAACCAGGCGCTGCTTTTTGAAGGCACCGAAAAACTCCGTGATCTTAGTGGATCACAATGAATCCCGTCAAAGCATTCAGGGCATTGAGACCGCGAATATCATCGGCATCATCGATCATCACAGGCTTGACGCCATCAAGACCGATCAGCCGATCTTTATCTGTGCAGAGCCTCTGGGCAGTACCTGCACCATCGTATATCAGCAGTTTATCCGAAACAACAGAACCCCGGATCCTTTAACTGCAAAGGTTCTTCTGACCGGTCTGATCTCAGACACACTGATCTTAAAAAGTCCGACAACCACAGGAGATGATGCAGTAGCAGCGCATGTTCTGGCGTCCATTTGCCGAATAGATTTAGAAGAATACGGACTTTCCATGTTCTCGCGGCTTGAGGGCTTGAAGGAAAGAGAACCAGGCGCAGCCATCGTGTCCGATTTCAAAACCTATACGGAAAGCGGGCTGAAGATCGGTATCGGTCAGTGTGAAGTGACGACACTGAATGACCTGAAGGATTACGCGGAAACCTATGCAAAAGCCCTGGAAGAAGTCCGCGTGATGCAGGGACTGGGCTGGGCAGTTTTGATGATCACGGATGTGATCCACGAACACAGTGCCCTGATCTGTACAGAGCACAGGGGCAACCGGCATCTGCCGTATAAAACAATTTCAAAGAACATTTTTGATATGCCGCATGTCATGAGCCGGAAAAAACAGCTTCTTCCTGAGATCATACATGCAGTTGAGGACTATTGAGTATGAAGAACCCGAAAGGGAGTTCCATGAAGCAGGGGAAGAAACAAAAACTATTGAAAATCAGTGAAACGACAGCAAGGATCACGCTTTGCTGCCTGTTTCTTTTTAATGCATATCTGTTTATCTACTTTGGTATTATCAACAGGGGCAATGTACCCGAAAGGGAACCGCTGTATTTTATCGAGACCTGGACAGTCTCTGATGAAAGCGGCAGCTCTTTTACCACGCAGCACTCCTTCAAATCCGACTTTGATCTTTCCGGACAGGTTTCTGTCACGGCCACACTTCCCGAAGATATCAAAGACAATGAATATCTCTTTTTTGACATCAAAAGAGATGTCGCTGTCTTCGTGGGCGGAGAGTTTCGCAAAGATTTCATCGAAACAAGAGATGTCAATGTACTTGGCGGCCTGATCAAAAGTTTTTATATGATGGTTCCGCTTCAGGACAGCGACAGCGGCAAACAGGTAAAAATGGTTTTCTCATCGGTCAGCAAGGGGGATCAGATCTTTGAAGAATGCCTTGTCAGTACCAGGTACGGGTCGTTCAGTTATCTGATGCAGAAAATCGGTCTTTCCTTTTTCCTCGCAAGCATTATTATGATCTTTTCCCTGGTTGCTTTTATTGTCAGCGTGGTCCTGCGGATCGTTAATAAGATGCGCATCAATATGTTGTACGGAGCTTTGACAACCTTTGTTCTTTCTGCCTGGATCATTACGGATTCCTATCTTTATCCTTTTACTTTCGGCACCTATCATGTCAACGGCATCTTAAACTATATGTTTTGTTTCATGCTTCCCTTTGCGCCGGCCATTTATCTGAACTCAGTCCAGCGCGGCCGCTATCAGGTGAGCATGTCCGTTATCATGATCATATCAAGTATTAACGCAGTGCTCTGGCCTGTGCTGCATTTTTGCGGGATCCTGAGTTTCTTTGTTGTCCGCATCCCGGTCAATATTGCACTTGTGGGGATCTGCGGCTATGTGATTATTTTGCTCATCGTTGATGCTGCACGCGGAAATGCCGGCTCTTACCGTTATACCTTTATCGGATTCTTCGGATTTCTGATCTGCTGTATCTTAGAGCTTGTTCTTCTGATCGTTATCACAACGCTGGAAGAACCCATTCCCATGGTCATGGGTCTTGGCTTTCTGCTGGCCTTTGTTGTCATGCAGCAGGTGGATGACCTGCGAAAGATCAATCTGGAAAAACAGCACGCCATCGATATTTCCGAAGCCAAAACACGTTTCCTTGCCAGCATGTCCCATGAGATCCGCACGCCGATCAATGCGATCCTGGGAATGAATGAGATGATCCTGCGGGAAAACAGCGACCATGTGATCTCAGATTATGCAAGAAACATCAAAACCTCCGGTAAGATGCTGCTGATGCTGGTCAATGATGTCCTTGATTTTTCCAAGATCGAAGCCGGAAAACTTGAGATCAATGAGGCGCGTTTCCTGATGAGCGATATGCTCTATGATGTGATCTCTCTGGTAAAGGAACGGGCGGATGAAAAACGGCTTGCCTTAGAAACCGAGATCACAGCCAAAGTGCCGAATGAAATGCTCAGCGACGAATTCAGGATCCGTCAGATCCTGGTAAATCTGATCAACAATGCAGTCAAATATACGGAAAAAGGCACCGTTACCCTGAAGATTGGCGGAACCTTCCTGCAGGATGATACATATATGCTTGATCTGCGGGTTAAAGATACCGGAAAAGGGATCAAAAAAGAAGAGCAGGAAAATCTGTTCGAAGCCTTTTCAAGAGCAGATGTCAAATCCAATGTCAATATTGAAGGCACCGGTCTCGGCCTTGCCATCGTTAAAAGCATTGTGGATTCCATGAACGGTGAAGTCGGTGTGGAAAGTGAATATGGCGTTGGCTCAGAATTCTATGTAAAACTTCCCGTGAAAGCAATCTCCAGGGAACTGCTTCCGGATGACTTTATGGAAGCGAGATCTTCTCATGAAGCTTGTGTGGACCACGGACTTTTTACAGCACCGTATGCAAAGATCTTAGCGGTGGATGATAACCAGTCCAATCTGACGATCGTCAAGCTGTTTTTGAAACGGACAGGCATTGTGCCCGATCTGTGCAATAACGGAAATACTGCGGTCGAAATGTCCCGGAAGAAGAAATATGACTTGATCTTATTAGATCATATGATGCCGGATCCTGACGGCATTAAGACGCTGCATCTGATCCGGAATGATGAAAAGACGCTGAACAAAGATACGAAGGCAGTTGTGCTGACCGCCAATGCTGTAGCCGGCAGCCGTCAGATGTATATGGATGAAGGTTTTGATGATTATCTGACCAAGCCCCTGGATTCAGGTGTGCTCGAGCAGACCGTGATGAAGATGCTGCCGAAGGAGAAGGTTACGCTGGCAGAAGAAAACGAGATCGATGAAAATGTCGAAAAAAAGATAGCTTCTGAGATGAGAGAGAGTCAGAAAACAGCCTCTGAAAAGGTGGAAAAGAAAAAGGATATTGATGGTATCATGGAGTTTGATGAAACCATGGAATTTATGCCGCAGCAGATCGAACAATCCTCTGCGTTTAAAGAAAAACTGACTTCCATCGAAGGCCTCGATTATGAGAAAGCACTTCATTACAGCGCAGGAGATGAAGGCTTCCTTGCACAGATTGTGGATGATATCGCCTCGGAAGGTATCAAACGAGTGGACAGATTGAAAGAAAGCCTGGCCGCGGGGGATCTGAAATCCTATCAGATCGAAGCCCATGCCGCAAAGAGCAACATGGCGACATTAGGCCTTTCCGATTTCAGTGAAAGAGCAAAAAAACATGAGTTTGCGGCAAAAGAGAACAATATGGCGTTTATCAGGGAAGACAGCGACGACTTTATCGACGCCTATTTGAAACTATGTCAAAGACTTCTGTAAGATCAAATATCAAAACGCCAGAACAATATAAATGATCATCCAAGGGGAATAAGTTATGCGATTGTCAGAACTATTGAAATATGAAAATATCGTGATCCAGTGTCATGACAATCCCGATGCGGACGCGCTCTCATCCGGATATGCCCTGCATTGGTATCTTATGCAAAAAGGGAAAAAACCGCGTTTTATCTATCGCGGCCGAAATCAGATCAGCAAGAGCAATCTGGTGATCATGGTGAAGCAGCTGAGTATTCCCGTTCGTTTCGAGCCGGATTTTGACGAGATCCCGGATCTTCTGGTGACGGTAGACTGTCAGTATGGACAACAAAACGTGACGCATACAGAGGCGAAGAATATAGCTGTGATCGATCATCATCAGTGCACTGTCGAATTACCCGCGCTTTCCGAGGTCAGGAGCAATATCGGTTCCTGCGCGACGATACTTTGGGATATGATCCGGGAAGAAGGCTTATCCTTCGACCGTGATCTGCTGTTGTCTACCGCACTGTACTATGGACTTTTTACAGATACAAACAGGCTTTCCGAGATATCCCACCCTTTGGATAAGGATATGCGGGACAGTCTTTTGGTCAATAAGAGCATTATCACACAGATGAGTAATTCCAATATCTCACTGGATGAACTGACGATCACGGGCAGAGCGATCCTGGATTATGAGTATCAACTGAAAAATCACTATATCCTGATCCACGCTGATCAGTGCGATCCGAATATCCTTGGTGTGATCAGCGATTTTACCATGGAAACCGTAGGAGTCGATGTCGGACTTGCCTATTATGTAAGTCCTCAGGAGATCAAGTTTTCCGTCAGAAGCTGTGTCAAAGAAGTTCATGCAAATGAACTGGCTGCGTTTTTGGCAGACGGACTTGGCGGCGGTGGTGGCCATATCACCAAAGCAGGCGGAACCATCCGACCCGAAAAGCTGGCGGATCCTTCGGCCGTGCGGGATGTATTCAAAGAACGTCTGGACCTTTATTTTTCCATGTACCGCGTCATGTATGCAAAGGATACGACGCTTGATACAAGCAGCATGAAACGGTACGAAAAGAAACCACAGCACCTTGGCTGCGTCAGGCTGACAGATGTTTTTCCGCCTGATACCATGATCGAGATCAGAACGCTGGAAGGGGATATCAATGTCCGGGTCGGCATCAGCCAGTATTTAATGATCGGGATCGAAGGTGAGGTATATCCCATCACAAAGGAAAAACTGATGAAGAGTTATCAGATGAGCGATCTGCCTTATGATAAGACGTTTGATTATGAGCCTTCCATCAAGGATGTATTCACCGGTGAAAAAAAGAATGTTTCCGCCTTCGCAAGGTCTGTCCTGAGCACAGGAAACGTAAAGATCTATGCCCGTCCTTTAGAGGAATATGTAAAACTCTTTACCGCCTGGGATGAGGAAAAATACTATTCCGGAAAACCCGGTGATTATATTGCGGTCAGGGAAGATGATGAGCATGATATCTATATCATCAACGGACAGCTGTTCGACCAGTTATATAAGGAGGTAAACTGAAATGGAGCATTTTAATGCGTTTATTTCCTATAAGCATGCGCCGGAGGATAATGTCGTTGCCGAGGCTGTCCATAAAGGACTCGAACGTTTTCATATACCCGGCAAGATCCAAAAGAAGACAGGCATGAAAAAGATCAGCAGGATCTTTCGGGATAAAGATGAACTGCCCATCACCAGTGATCTGAGCGATACCATCGCCCATGCATTGACGGATTCGGATTATCTGATCGTCATCTGTTCGACCAATACCAAAAAGTCTGCATGGGTACCAAGGGAGATTGAGTATTTCCTGAAAAACCATACCAGAAGGCAGATCTTTACGGTTCTGGTGAATGGTGAACCATATGATGTGATCCCGGAGATTCTGCTCTATGAAGAAAAGACCGTTCAGGATGAGAACGGAAATGAACAGATCGTAAAAGTCCCCATAGAGCCGCTTTCCTGTGATTACAGGATGCCTCTGTCCAAAGCCAAAAAGACGGAACTTCCCAGACTGGCTGCCGGTATCATCGGCTGTTCTTATGATGAGCTGATGAACCGGCACAGGCAATACAGGATGAAGCAGTTAACGGCAGTTTTTTCCGTGGTCCTTGCTGTGGCACTGGGCTTTGCCGGATATATGTTCTACAGCCGGAATCAGATCCATAAAACCTATTTGGAATCACTGAAAAACCAGTCACGCTACCTGGCCAATGAATCCGGAAATCTGTTGGAAAAAGAGCAGCGCATCGCCGCCTTGCAGTTAGCACTTGAAGCGCTCCCGAAGGATGAAAACGATGACAGGCCCGTGACCGCTGAGGCCGTTAAGGCACTGACAAATGCAACATTGGCCTATGAAGGCAATGACGGAAACAATATCCATGCCGTCTGGAATTATCAGATGCCCGGTACCATTACGGATTTTCAGGTTTCACCGGAAGGGACGTCCCTTGCCGCTTTCGACAACGGCAATGTGGTCTCTTTATGGAACACAAAAACGCATGAACGCAGCCTGTATCTGGATCGTTTACAAAAGACGGTTCTCGGGATCCGGTTTTTGTCGGATGACCGACTGGCTGTCTGGACATCGGAATCCATGATGTGTTTTGATGCAAACGGAACGCAGGTCTGGGAATACACGCCGGAGCGCGAACTGCTTCAGGATGATGATAATTTCATGACAGACGGCAGTTCAATATGGATATTGACGACTGAAAAAAGGTATGTAAAGATTGATTGTGCAAACGGGAAAATGACCGATTCCTATCTGGTCCCCGAAAAAGAAAGTTATGAAGATCTTGGTATCGCGGAAAGCGTACTATCACCCGATGGCAGTAAGATCGCAGTCAGATGCATTGCGGGCTGGAACAGTTACGCTTATGGTGTTTATGATCTGAAGAAACAGGATCTGATGCTTTCGCCCATCCTCGAAGAAACCATCAAGGATATCGGCTGGGCCGATGACGATGTTCTCATGGTGGCAAGCAGCTATGTGGATATGAAAGGCAGCATGTCCTTTGGAAACAGGGACATCATTTCCACGGATCATTCTCTGATCAGGTGCGTGGACGTTTCGGACCTTTCCGAAAAATGGAACTCTGATTTTACCTGCAACGGGGTAATGCTGGGCAATGATTTTATCGATCTGGGGGATGGAAAGATCGGTTATTATTCCGGCAACGTGATGACGGTCTATGATCTGTCTTCGGGAAAAGAGCAGTATTCGAATAACGCAAATGACTCACTGATCGATGTCAGTGATAATGACGGTGACGGAACCCCGACTTATATCACGGAAAACGGCGGACTTGCCTTCCCGGCGCTCAGTGTGGACACAGATGCTGTTTATTATACGAAATACTTTACCGATGAACTTCGGCAGGCCAGGATCAAAAACGGCGTCTTTGTCAGGAGCCACCTTTCCTCAGAAGTGATCCATTATGTATCACATGTCTATGATGAAAACTGGACTGCGCTGCCGGGAGATACGCTCATTCCCGACACAGCCGGTGAATATCTGATGACAGAGGAAGCTCTTGCGATCCTCTATTTGGATGAAGACAAGACATTGCTTGCATTCTTTGATCCCACCGGTGAGCGCGATCCGGTCCGGATCGATCTGGGCGATGAGAATATTTTTGCCTATCAGCTCCTGGGAATCTGCGATGGTGTTTTCTATCTCGGTTATGAAAAAGACTTTTCATATTATCTGAAAGGATTTGACATGGTGGGAAATACGACGGGGAGTGAAGAACACTTTGATCTGTCAGCAGGCTTTGATCATTCCGCCGTGTTGAAAGACGGGAAACTGGTATCTGTCGGCAAGGATGAATCATATGATGAATACCTTTCCTGTCTGGATCTGAAAACAAAACAAAAAAGCCGGGTCAAAACACCGGATGATTTGGGATACTTAAACCATGCGCCCTTATATTATGAAAAAGAAAACCTTGTGCTTCTGTCCGGAGATGCGCAGTACCTGTTTGATCTGACAAACTCTGCTTCCATAAGAATCGAAACACCTGAAGGCTGGGCTGGCGCCTGCTGTTTTTCTGATAACAGCGCTGATGGATCGATCGCTCTTTCCGACGGGAAAGCGATCCTTCTGGTTGACAAAAACGGAAAAGTGATAACTGAGATCGCCTGTCCCGGCATAGCACCCATTGGTATGACCTTCATCGGAAAGGAACTGCTCGTCGTCTATCAGGATGGCGGCCTGTACCGATATGCAAAGGACGACGGCCGGATGATAAAGAAATCCGAAGTGACGACGTCTTACGGTTTTCGTGATGATGTGATCTTTGATCAGGATGAACAAAACGGTCTGTTATATATTCAGATGAATGATCTTACGGATGTCGTCGATTTAGAGAGTGGTATCCAGATCACGCATATTACGGATTGTTTCGGCCATCACAGCGGCAAGGATATCTTTATCACAGGTGCATCCGAAGAGAACCAGCAAAAGAGGATCGGTTATTATAAAAGGTATAAGGTCAGTGAATTGATCGATAAGGCCCATGAGATCCTGCAGAACGCAGAGATATCAGAGGATATGAGATCACGGTACGGGATTGAGTGATCTGCTCTTGTGTTAAAACCTGTTTTATACGGAGTTGAATAAATTTGCTTGTAACTTGAATATCAGACCGTATTATGCTAAAGTTAGTTGTGCATTACTTTAACGATTAAGCATGTTTCTATCATATATAAAGGAGAAAATTATGAAAAAGAAAACGGTAACGCTATTGTGTGCGGCTTTTACAGCTGCCATGCTGCTCGGCGGCTGCGGCAATACGCAGGTCAATGAAATGACAGAAGTCGCGCCGGAGCCGGTAGTGGAAGAGACGCAGGATACGGCTGAGGAAGAAGCTGCCAAAGAACCTGCCGAGGAAGAACCTGCTAATGAGGATACCCAGGAGGAAAATGATGCCGCAGATGCATCGGATGAGAATATGATCGAAAACGGTGATTTCTCAGAAGGTGTCGGTGTCTGGCAGACCTATTTAAACAACGGTGAAGCAGACCTTGTAGTGAATGATGAAGGACAGCTTGAAATCCGCATCAAAAATGCAGGCGACCTGGATTACAGCGTGCAGGCCTATTATGACGGTATTTCCATCGATCAGGGCGTGAAGTATCTGATCGCATTTGACTGTGCTGTTTCCAAGCCGCGTACCGTGGTATGGCGCGTGCAGGTGAACGGCGGCGATTATCATGCGTATTTTACGGATGAATTCAAAGCAACGGAAGAGATGGAGCATCATGAATATGAAGTGACGATGGAAGAGGAAAGCGATCCCGCGCCCCGTTTCTGCTTTAATGTCGGAAGCTACGAGGGCGACGGTGATCTGGGCGAGCATGTCGTTACCATTGATAATCTGGTGATGAAGGTGCTCGATGAGTCCGGTAAGGTTGCTGCAGGCGGGGTTGAGCAGGCAGATATCCTGGTTAATCAGGTTGGATTCCTGCCCGGTGAGAAGAAAACGGTTACCTTCCGCGGCGATGCCATTGGAAGCGATTTTGAAGTGGTTGATACTGACGGAAACAGCGTGGGTTCTTATAAGCAGTCGGATGCAAAAGATAACTCCGGCACACAGGAAAGCTGCAGCAGAGGTGATTTCACGGATCTGAAAACAGCAGGCACCTACCAGATCAAAGTCGGCGACAAGCTGTCTGTGCCGTTTACGATCGGTGATGATGCGTTAGATGAGCTTTTGAAAGAAACTACTTATCTGATGCATATGCAGCGCTGCGGGGTTGAGCTGACCAAAGAAGAGGGCGGTGATTATGCACATGCGGCATGTCATACGGAAAAAGCAAAAGTTCTGGATACCGGCGAAATGATCGATGTGACCGGAGGCTGGCATGATGCCGGTGATTACGGAAGATATATCGTTCCGGCAGCAAAAGCAGCCGGCGACCTGATGCTGGCAGCAGAAGATTATCCTTCCGTCATGGGAGATGTTCTCGATGAAGTTTCCTACGAACTTGACTGGATGCTGAAGATGCAGCGGGAGGACGGCGGCGTTTACCACAAGGTTTCCTGCGCGAACTTCCCGGGCACTGTCTTCCCGGATGAAGAAACCGAAGAACTGATCGTATGTCCTGTTTCCAACGCGGCAACAGCTGATTTTGCAGCCTGTCTGGCCATGGCTGGCAGGGTTTATGAAAAATCCGATTCGACACGTGCAAAGACCTATCTTGATGCTTCAAAGAAAGCCTTTGAATATCTGAAAGCGCATCAGAACGAAGGTGGTTTCCACAATCCGGACGGTATCGTTACCGGCGAGTATCCGGATGAGGATTGGAAAGACGATTATTTCTGGTCAGCGGCTGAGCTGTACCGTACAACGGGCGATGACGCTTATTTGAGCGTAATGAAGGAGCTTGGCATTGATCA
This sequence comes from Lachnospiraceae bacterium, assembly GCA_016282215.1. Taxonomy (GTDB): domain Bacteria; phylum Bacillota; class Clostridia; order Lachnospirales; family Lachnospiraceae; genus RGIG7926. Next base: position 3,513 of record JAEEKC010000248.1, on the reverse strand, counting down.
TGTTTCCGAAGGCATGGGCTGGGACTGCAACGGTTTTTATGCAGCTTATGCATTACTTTCAAAGAACCCGGATGATGAGCTTTCGAAGACCGTGCTTGCCAAGGTCGAAGCCGCGGCAGATTCCTTCGTGGCTGCAGCCGAGAAAGACGCTTACGGCAGCTCTATCGTAGATGATAACTATCCTTGGGGATCCAATATGTCTGTTGCAAACCACGGCATGCTGATGCATATGCTCATGAAACTTGGCCTTTCCGCCAGCGCAAAACTTGAGAAATATAAATCGGCAGCAACCGATCAGCTGTCTTATCTGCTCGGTCAGAACGGAACCGGTTATTGCTTTGTCACAGGCTTCGGAACGCTCAGCACAAAGAAGCCGCATCACCGTCCGTCACAGGCTGTCGGCACTGCTGTAAAGGGTATGCTGGCCGGCGGACCGAATGTAGGACGTGAAGATCCTTATGCACAGAATGCTTTAAAGGATAAGGCACCGGCTCTCTGCTATGTAGATGCTGACCAGAGCTATTCTACTAATGAGATTGCGATCTACTGGAACTCACCGCTTGTTTATCTGATCGCGGCTGAGAAAGCAGAAAAGTAAACTTGTATCATAATGTGCTATATGATACAATAATCTATGTTGCTAATGTATGGGGAAACATGAAAATCCGGTAGTGTAAAGCACGGTAATCAAAAACGGCGCCAAAAACTACTGAACAATTTATGAGAGGAGATTATGAAACATGTGGACAAGAAGTGTATTAAAGGAAAAGGCAAAATCAGCTTTTGCTCGTAGCAGGTGGGGACTCATCTTATGCTGTCTGATTCTTTCCGTTGTATCCGGCGGTTTTTCAGGCGGTACCAGTGGTTATACCAGAAACATGCAGAACAGTAACGGCTCGGCCGGCACGGAAGAAGCGCAGACTTACGCGAATATTTTCAAGAATTTCAGCAATGGTGATGTTTCTCCTGAAGTCATCACGACAATCCTCGCTGTTTTTATCGGTGTTATGCTTGCTGCCATGGTCGTCAGCATCATCCTTTCCATCTTTGTCATGAATCCCCTGATGGTAGGCTGCACGCGATATATGGAGGAAGCCTGCTATGAGCAGAAAAAAGTCGGCGATCTTGGTCTGGTAGGCTATGTATTTAAGAAAGGACGCTACGGAAATTCCGTAAAAACCATTTTCCTGATGCAGTTGTATGAGTTTTTGTGGACGCTGCTTTTCATCATTCCGGGTATCATCAAAGCATATGAATACAGAATGATCCCGTATATCGTTGCCGAAAACCCTGAGATCGATACAAAGAAAGCATTCGAACTGAGTAAAGAGATGATGACCGGAAATAAGATGGATGCTTTTGTACTTGATCTTTCCTTTATCGGATGGCATCTTCTTGGGATCCTGACCTGCGGTATCCTGGAGATCTTCTACGTTATGCCTTATGAGTATATGACGAACGCTTTCCTATATGATACGCTGAAGCAGAACGCTTCTTTTGATTATTTCGATCACAACCTTGGCGCTAAGACTTATGCTTCAGCAGCTGCTTATGACACCTATCAGCAGAATTATCAGGATGCTTATCAGAATGACGCCAATAATACTTATGAGGAAGAGCCCCTTCCGGTAGATGATCCGAATCAGCGCGGTGGCTGGATGCCTGTTTACAATCCGGATCAGAGCAATAACACATCGCAGGATGATTCGGGCAGCGATACAAACAGCGATTTATAAATCAACGTTTGACAAATCATTTGATTTGTGATAAATTGATTGAGTGTGCCGCATGGCGAGGTTGAAGCAGTTTCTTTCATGAATCCCATTCAGGATCGGGACTCACCACAGCCAGCGAGATTATAAATAGGAGGTGCCTTATGTACGCAATTATTGCTACCGGTGGAAAGCAGTACAAGGTTTCCGAGGGCGATGTGATCTGCGTGGAAAAGCTTAATGTTGAAGAAGGCGGGGACGTAACATTTGACAGCGTTCTTGCAGTCAGCGGCGACAAGCTTCTGGTAGGCGGAGAAGTAGCTTCCGCTACCGTAACCGGCAAAGTGTTAGAGCAGGGCCGTGGCAGAAAAGTCATCGTTTACAAGTATAAACCGAAGTCCGGCTATCACAAAAAGAACGGTCACAGACAGGCTTATACAAAGGTTCAGATCGACAAGATCAATGCTTAAACAATGACAACGATAACAGTTTTTGATGATGCCGACGGCAATCATATCGGATTTGAGTTATCAGGACATGCTTTGTTCGCAGAGCATGGAAAAGATATTGTATGTGCGTCAATTTCCATATTGGCCATCAATACGGTAAATGCCATTGAAACGTTCCTGTTACAGGAAGATGAGTACGAAGAAGTGGCTGACCCGCAGTCGGGTCTCATCCGGTTTATGATGAAACGGACAGATCCTGAAACGCAGTTAATGGTTGATTCCATGTTATTGGGACTGCGCGGGATTGAAAGTCAGCATCCCAAAAACATAAGACTCGTGTCAGCAAAAGGTATGGTATAATAGATAATACTGCACCGAGAATACAATGATAAATTAAGGAGGTGTAACCGATGATTCTTTATGACCTTCAGTTTTTTGCTCATAAAAAGGGAGTTGGTTCTACCAAGAACGGTAGAGATTCCGAATCTAAGAGATTAGGTGCCAAGAGAGCAGACGGTCAGTTTGTAAAGGCCGGCAATATTTTATATCGTCAGCGCGGAACCAAGATCCATCCGGGAATCAATGTAGGACGCGGAAATGATGATACGCTGTACGCTCTGGTAGATGGCACACTGCGTTTTGAGAGAAAAGGCAGAAGCTTAAAGCAGGCTAGCGTTTATCCTGTAGAGGACTAAAGCAAAGCAAAATGATCAGACAGGCTCAAGGCTCGGTTCGGATTTCCAGACCGCGCATTGAGCCTTCTTTTTATATGTTTTATTTGTTTTTTTGTAATGGTGTCAGATATAGAAACATAAACACCGATCAATTCAGAAAGGATATCCCATGGGATTTGCAGACAGAGCGAAGATCTATATCAGAAGTGGAAAAGGCGGTGACGGACACGTTTCTTTCCGCCGTGAAAAATATGTGCCGGACGGCGGTCCGGACGGCGGTGATGGTGGAAAAGGCGGTGACGTGATCCTCGAAGTCGATCTTGGTCAAAATACCCTGGCTGATTACCGACATGTGCGGAAATATCACGCAGGAGACGGTCAGGAAGGCGGAAAACGGAACTGCCGCGGGAAAGACGGTAACGATATCGTCTTAAAAGTACCGGAAGGAACCGTAGTCAAGGAAGCAGAAACCGGAAAAGTCATTGTGGACATGTCTGCGGATACAAAACGTTACGTGATCCTGAAAGGTGGCCGTGGTGGCAATGGAAACCAGCATTATGCAACATCATCCATGCAGGCGCCCAGATACGCACAGCCCGGCCAAAGTGCCAAGGAACTCGAAGTTCTGTTGGAACTGAAAGTCATTGCTGATGTGGGGCTTGTCGGCTTTCCGAATGT
>JAEEKC010000247.1 GCA_016282215.1 Lachnospiraceae bacterium | reverse complement strand
TTCCGGCCGCTGTATGAAAAGCACGGCCAGCAGCAAAGTGATCGCCGTAAAATAGCACTCGATCAGCAGGCGGTTATAGAAATACTGAATGAGCACTGCTGCAAAGTTGAACACATACATGGATATCAGAGCGATCCAGGACCCAATATCCAGCGCATATTTATGCAGGCACAGATAGATCACGCCAAAGACCATGTAAACGGCAGCCAGCCCGTAAACGATCAGTACCTTCGGCCCTCTCGAATACCCTGCTTCTGCTGTAAAGTAAAAGATCCAGTTCGTATACTCGTTTGTCACCAGCAGTCCCAACACGCCAAGATAAGGAAGGGCTACGATCAGTTTTTTCCAGAAGGAACGGATCCTGTACCAGGTTCCCGTAGCCGAGAAAATATAGTAGATATACAGGGTATTGCAGGCATGCCGCATGACATAATAAAGGTACTCAAAAACTTTTGCCTGCATCAGTTCCTTGGCATTCATCGGCAGGTTCATCATGATGATGCCGGCAAACAGATCGCCCACGACCGTAAAGAAACCGGTGGCCGTAATGGCAAGATAGAGAACATTGGAGCGTCCCCTGGTCATCTTACGGTAGACGGTGGTTGTCCAGATCGCAAGATACAGAGGTATCGCACAGATATCCAGAAAATACACTTTATCCCACATAAACAATTATCCTTACTTTTCCGAATAGATCAGGCCGAAAGTTCCCGGACCGCAGTTAATGGAAATGGCCGGCGATGCCTTCTGCAGATAGATCTTTTCAAAAGGTACGATCGCAAGCACCTGACGCTTTACTTCCTCAAGCTCCGACATCTTCATGCCTGCATAGGTAATGAACAAAACATTGGTATCCACTCTGTCCGCGTCCATAAAAGTCTTTTTGATGTATTTCGCCCAGGCATCTTCCCGGTTTCCGAAGATAACACGGCGCACCTGCATGGCACTGTTTTCCAGTGAGATGATGGGATGGATCATCAGTCCGTTGCAGATCTTATGCACCCGCTGCGAGAGCCTGCCGGCCCTTGTCAGATATTCCGTGGAATCCACCACAAAGCTGGTACGTATCTTTTCCCGTTTCTGTTTGATAAAGGAAACAATCTTTTCCACGTCCGTCACGCCGGAAGCGGTATATTCCTTGGCTGCCAGGACAACCAGACCCATGCCGCTGGACAGGTGCGCTGAATTGACCACCCGGACATTATAAAACGAAAGTGCCGCTTCACAGGCATGTTCATAGCCTTTGCTCGAACGCTTTGCCATGGCGATATGGATCACATGCTGGGCCAGCGAAAGCTGATGGGCAAAGAATTCCTCATACTCTTCCACTGTGGGAGCCTGGCTTTTTGCCACCACTTTTTTATACATCATGGACCGGATGATGACATCGCCGCCCGCTTCGATCCCATCCGAGAAAATGCCGTCACCCGTATATACCTGATAAGGCAGAACCGGGATCTTCATGTTTTCTACCAGCTGCTTTGGCAGATCTGCCACCGAATCCGTCGTGATCATCAGCGGGATCTTCCTTCTGACCTGGCGCTGCATCTCATCCGTTTTATCATCATGTACCGCTTCGCTCTTTTCAATACGGAGTTTATCCGCAGGAAGAACGCCGATCAGCGCTTCCTCAAGGATTTCGGGATCTACCGGCTTTAAGACATAATCATCAAAACCGGAGCGCTTGTAAAGCGACTGGTTTTCGCTTCCCGCATTGGCAGTCAACACGATTACCGGTGTTTCGCGGTTCAGGCCGCCGACCTGATCACGGATGGCTTTCAGGCATTCGATGCCGTCCATACCCGGCATCAGATGATCCATTAATATCACATCATATCGTTTTTCCAGGCAGGCAGACAGGGCTTCCTGTCCGCTGTTTGCCGTTTCCACTTTCATCAGTGTATGACGCAGAAGTTTTCTTTCCACCAGCAGATTAGCTTCATTATCGTCTACGATCAGCACACAGGCCTGCGGCGCTTCGAAGATCTGACGGAAACCGGCAGACCTGTCGCGGCGCATTTTTACCGAAGGATCGAATCTGCCGATCGTGGCTTCCGAAACCATTTCCTGTTCGATGGTTACGGTAAAGGTGGAACCTTTGGTATACACACTGCTGACTGTCACTTCGCCATTCATCAGCTCCACTAACTGTTTCACGATAGACAGGCCAAGTCCGGTTCCTTCAATGTTCCTGTTTTGCTTTTCATCCACGCGCCGGAAGGCATCAAAGAGATACGGAAGGTTTTCTTTCCTGATACCGATACCGGTATCTTCCACCGAAAACGTTACCCGGACATGGGTGGAATCGGCCAGGGTGGAATGTACGGATATGGTAATGCTTCCTTCTTCCGTATATTTGATGGCATTTCCGCAAAGGTTGATCAGGATCTGTTTCACGCGGACCTCATCACCGAACAGCTGTGCCGGCATATTCGGATCCACATCCATATACAGCGCAAGGCCTTTTTCTTTTACCCTGCCCGCCATCATATTATAGATTTCCGTCAAAAGTGCGGTCACATCATAAGAAACCGGCACAATTTCCATCCGGCCCGATGCGATCTTGGACATGTCGAGGATATCATTGATCACGGATAAAAGCACCTTGGATGAGGACTGGATGTTCCTGGCATCTTCCGCTACTTCCTCGGAAATGTCCTCCCGCAGTATCATTTCATTCAGACCGATGATGGTGTTGATCGGTGTTCTGATCTCATGGCTCATACTGGAGAAAAACCGGTTCTGGCTTTCATTCAGCCCTTCCACCTCGTGGCTTTTTTCCCGGTATTTTTCCATGGATTTTTTCAGGACACTGATCTCAAAGGCCACCATGACGCCGAGCATCGCGCAGACAAATACAACGGAAACATAGGAATCGATATAGGCTTCCTGGGCGGTGTGTGCCATCACGGTTTCCGGCTTAAAGTAGGCTACGAGATAGCATGCTGCGCCCACAAGAACGTCCAGGGCGATCAGAACATACTTGATCTTACCGCTGATGACCATGCTGACATACAGCGTACAGAAAACAAACCAAAGCGGGGAGCCGCCATAGATACCGCCACCCGCAAAGAATGTGACAGGAAGCAAAATCAATATGATCATAAATGCGCTGATGGGTGCCAGGATATGAATAATATGAAATCTGACAGCGATGGCCAGCATAATGATAAATACTGCCAGACAGCCACCGAGAACGAACACATCCGCAAGGGACTCTCCGATGACGATACCCACAACAAACATGGCCAGCAGTGCGCTCAGCGCTATGGTGGTCAACAGGGCAAAAAGTCTCTCTTCAATTGGTTTGGATTCATCCCGGATCAGGCCAAAGTATTCTTTCATGCTTTGCCTCCTTCCTGTATGGATCCTTCATCGGATGCAGGCGCAAATTCCATCATTCCGTCATCATCATCTGTCTGCCCTTCGATCCCGCAGGCTTCCTCGATGGCATGGATCATCTTTTCGTAAGCCTCCCGCATATCTGCATGCTTTGCGACGATAAAAGCCTCTTCCTTTTTGCCGGCAGCATTTTCCAGTTCTTTTGCTTCTTCCGATAAAGCCATGGCACCGATCATCTTGGATGTGCTCTTGATGGCATGGACCTTGATCTTATACAGGTCCCAGTCCTTTTCTTCATACATCTTATCAAGATCCGCCAGTTTCTTATCGCGGTCCTTTGCATACTCCCGCAGGACCTCCTTATAGAAGGGGATCTCATGCTGGCAGTAGCCAAGGCCTTTTTCGATATCAACGCCCTGTTTTTTCAATGCCGCAAATTCATCCTCGGGAGGTGCGGGATTCCTGTTGACATAGGCTTTTGAGGACACTTTTGTGATCTCACGCAGGGTGCCGCTTCCCATGCCTTCAAGATTCCATTCGTAG
>JAEEKC010000246.1 GCA_016282215.1 Lachnospiraceae bacterium | reverse complement strand
CAGAAGCTGAAATGGCGGCAGCCGGGACGGAAGATAATGCAAATTCTGAGATGACAGCAGCTGAGACAGAACCCGATGCAGGATCTGAGGCTGATGCCGCGATGGCAGAATCGGCTGAAGCGACAGACTCTGCTGAACAGTCAGCTGAGGCAGTATCGGAATCTGTAGCGAATGAAACGGAGGCCGGCGCAGAACCGGTAATTGGTGCAGGATCTGAAGCTGAGGCAGAAATGACAGAATCAGCCGGAGTGCCGGCAGAGCAGACAGAAGAAGCACCGGAAGCCGGTGCAGAAACCGAGACGAATGAAACTGAATCGGATACAGAGATACCTTCAGAATCTGAACTCTCCGAAACAGATACAGACGCTGAAACCTCAGATGGATCTGAGATGAATGATGCAGAATCATCTGACGGATCCGAAACAACGGATGAAGAAGTAAATGCAGAAACAGCGGCCGAAGGCGAGGAGCCGGAAGGTGACGGACGCATCCGCACCGCAGACGGAGAGCTGGACATTGACGCCATGTTCGCATCCTTAGAGCAGCAGGGCAAGGTTCCGGCAGAGGAAGACAGCGGTATGGATAACCGTGCGCGAACCGCGGACGGTGAATTGGATATTGAGGCATTGTTTGCACAGCTGCAGCAAAGCGGCGGGGCCACCGAGGATGTGGAGCTGACGGCGGAAGATCTTGTGGTTGAGCCTATGCCCGGAGATGAAGTACCCCCTGTGGAAGAGGTGGAAGAAGAACCGGATGATCCGGCTGAAGCAGCTTACTCACCTTTCCGGTTTGCGAAAAAACTTCGGATCGTATCTATTCCGAGACAGATTCTGGTACTGGCAATAGCACCTCTTTTCCTGGCCCTTCTGATCATGATGATTGTCGGCACCGGATTGATGAAGGGAAATCTGAAGTCTGAGGTGCGCAGGAATCTTGAAGTTTTTGCGAAATCAGTAGAACTGGATTATGAATGCCGGTATCCCGGTGACTATGTTGCCGGCAAGGGCAGGCAGGCCAAGAAGGGCGATTACATCATCAAGGAAGATGAGGAATACTTCAAGTCACTGAAGGCAGCCACCGGATATGACACGACAATCTTTTTCGTGATCGACGGCGTGCCCACAAGACTCCTTTCCACTATGACAGACAGGAAGAACCGTTCGCTGGAAGAAACCCAGATGGACGAGAAAGTCTGGAAAAAGATCAGTGCAGATAAGGACGTATATTTAGCAAAGACGGAGCTCGGCGAAAAATCCTATCATGCTTATTATCAGCCGATCAAAGACGGAGCAGGGCAGGTCATTGGCGCTATCGGAGTCGGAAAGAAAACAAGCAAGACGACGGCAGCGCTTGCAAAAAGCAATAGCGTATATGTGATCGTTTCTATTATCCTGATGGTACTTTTCGGCGCATTGATCCTGTATCATTCACGGTTCATGATCAATGCCATGAAGCAGACCATGCTGTTTTTAAACAAGCTCGCGGAAGGCGATCTTTCCAGAAGCGATATGCCTGAGCATGAAAAACTGATCCAGCGAAATGATGAGATCGGAGATATGTACAGACTCGGCTTGCAGCTGCGGCTGCAGATCCGAGAGATGCTGAAGCGGATCCGTTATTCGTCGAAGAAACTGACGGCGCAGGCAAAGCATTTTTCAGGCATGGCAGTCAGCACCGGACGTACAGTTGAGGCAGTGCACGGTTCCATGGATGAAGTGGCACAGTCGGCTGTCTCCCAAGCACAACAGGCCAATAATACGAAAGGAAATGTGGAGGAGATCAGCGAACAGATTTCCGGTATCCGTGATGAGATCGACGGGCTGATCATGAATTCCGAAAAAATGTCCGATGCACAGTCACAGGAAGAGGTGATCATCGGCCAGCTGAACCATTCCAACGAAGAAACCATCAGCGTTGTATTGAAGGTATCGGATCAGATCACCGCTTTGAATAAATCCGTTCAGTCTATCCGCAAGGCGACGGGGGTGATCCAGGATATAGCGGACGAAACAGAGCTTTTGAGCCTGAATGCATCCATTGAAGCGGCCAGGGCAGGAGATGCGGGACGCGGATTTGCGGTTGTTGCGCAGCAGATCAATAAGCTGGCAGATCAGTCCAATGAATCAGCGAAACAGATCGAGAATGTTATCGATATGCTCCAGAAGGATTCTGCCAAGATGGTCGAAACCGTATTGGAGGTACGCGAAGCCATTGATCATCAGCAGGGTAAACTAACGGAAACAATGAACAAGAGCACCGAGGTTGCAGATGGCGTCGCAGATTCGCTGACAAGTGTAGAGACCATCCGGCAAAAGACGGCCCTGCTGGATGCTTCGGCTGAGACCATCGCCGCTGTAGTCAATGACCTGACACAGATTTCAGCCCAGAATGAATATGCCACCAGAACGAATATGTCAAGTGCGCAAAGCATGACAGCTACCATGAACCGGTTAGAGACATCTGCCGAGGCACTTGAAAATCTGGCAAATGAACTCGAAAAGACGATGGCAGTATTTCAACTGGATTAATGATCCGTAGAAGGATGCAGATCCTTTTGCAATATTAATTTAAAAAAAGTATAAAGCCCAGTATGGATATTTTGGGCCGAAATACTAATAATCAATTAAAAGGAGGAATATCATGAAAACAAGAAACAGTAATCTCTTGAAACTGACTGTCCTTGCCATGCTGACGGCTTTGTTTGTGATCGCCGGTTTTGCGGACAAGGCGCAGGCAGCAGAGCCCAAGACCCACACCTATGTTGTGGACAAGAAGACCGGGATCGAGTATCCGACGGCCATCAGGATCTATGCAAGGTCGACAACCAATGACAGCATTTCGGTTTATCTGCCGAAGGCAGGTTATAAGGTGAGTGCGAAGGCCTCTTCCAATCTGATCACAAAGGTGACCAGAGTTTCTACCATCTCGAGAGAGAATTCCTGGTTCAACGGCCATGAGTATTCTGAGGACGCTACCAAATATAAGAGAACAGCAGGTATTGCGGTCTATGGTGAAAAGGAAGGAACCGGTACGGTTACCCTTACCGTAAAGGATGAAAAGGGAAAAACCATTTTTTCCAAAAAGATCAAAGTATTTGTGGGATATTCAAATAGAGTAGAAAAAGTAACCTTTAACGGAAAAGAGTTCAATTATAACAGCATCCTGACCAAAAAGGGTTCCGGTAAATTTGCGATCAAGCTCGGAAAAGATTTTTCGCTGAAAAAGATCGAGTACGGGAACTATGATGCAAATGGCAATATAACATATAAGACCATTAAGAACAAAGGGAAGGTAGCCCTGACAAGCGTTGCCAAGTTTACGGAAGAAGATTATAACAGCATCACGGACGAAGACAGTTATGGTTCCGCATCGGGAACAGAGTATGATTATATCTATCCCATGACAGAGATCAAGGTAACGATCTACGATAAGAAACTGAAGACCGTGGAAACCGCATACTATTATGTATTCAAACAGAACTGATGACAGATCAGACAGGAATAAAGGAGGAAAACAGATGCGTACTAAGATTAAAATACAATCTTTGATGATCGCTGTACTTGCTATCGTGGCTGTCATTGGCATGCCGCGGTCTGCTGCAGCAGAATACGTACAGGACAGCGCGAACGGCGTGAACTATGATGATATTATGTACTGCCAGGTCGGCAATGCCGAAAGATATTACTGCGGCGGCGGCGCTCATTCTTATATTTATCTGCAAAATGACGGTGATACAGTGCAGAATGTAAAAGCGTCCAGTTCGAATCTGATCGCTAAGGTCACAGAAAGACGTTATAATAAATACAAAGAGCGTGTTAGCGGTTATACTTATGACGATAATGGAAATTACATTCCGCCGAAGTATGAGATCAAGACTGATTACAGCAGTATCTATATTTCCTGTTTCGCCAAGAAAAAGGGAAGTTATAAAGTGACCTTTGATGTTGTAAAGGCTGATGGCACTGTTCGCTGCACAAAGACGATCAAGGTGAAGACCACCTATCCGGAAACGAAATCACCTGTTAAGAAGATTACTTATGCAGGAAAGAACATCTATGATATTTATCCTTATACAAAGACGACCAGCGGAAAACTGTCCGTAACGATGAATAAGGGATTCAAACTGAAAAAGATCGAAGTGATCACAACCGGCAAGGATGGGAAATCGGTGATCAAAACCGTAAAGAACAACAAGACCATTAAACTGGCCAAGCAGGAAAAGTATACTTCGGACAATTACAGTTCAAAGTCAGAGTACAACAGGCTTTTCCCGTGTACGGATATCCGCATCACCTATGTAGAAAAGAAAACGGGCGATGAGAGCGAGACCTATTATTATCTGTATACGATGAACAGGAAATGATATAAGCTCTGTTCAGAAATGAAATAAGAGAAAAAGTAATTTAGAAAAATGCAATGAAGAAAACGGGTAGGGGAAATGCGTTTCCCCTACTCGCTTTGTGCGTATTTGCAAGATGATTTGCGAGGCTGTAAATCGTTATGATAAGCAGAAAAACACTGCTTCGTTCTGAGGGGAATTCATGAAGGAAGACGCAAAAAAAAGAAGGCATATGGGAGGTTTCGTTATGCAGGCGGGGATCCTGGCAGTCGCAGGGATCATCGTCCGTATCATCGGCATCTTATACCGTGCGCCCCTGACCCAGATCATCGGGGACGAGGGCAACGGTTACTATACCCATGCTTATAATATCTATACCATCATACTTTTGATTTCTTCCTACAGCATACCGTCTGCCATGTCCAAGGTGGTATCCGGTTATCTGGCTGTGGGGGAAAACAAAAATGCCATGCGCATCGTCCAGTGCAGCCTGTATTATGTGCTGGTGGTGGGCGGACTGGCCAGTGTGCTGACGTATTTCGCTGCACCGTTTTTGGTTGAGGGGAGTTCAGTTCCGGTGCTTCGGATCTTTGTGCCGACAATCTTTCTGTCGGGGATCCTGGGCGTGAGCAGAGGTTTTTTCCAGTCCTTTAAGACCATGCTCCCGACTTCGATCTCGCAGATCTTAGAACAGATCTTAAATGCTGTTGTCAGTATCGGCGCGGCCTGGCTTTTGATCCACTTTGCAACCGGCTCGGATGCGACAACTGTTGCCATGCGCGGTGCCATGGGAAGTGCCCTCGGAACCGGCAGCGGCGTGCTGCTCGCGTTGATCTTCACCACGACCATCTTTTTCCGGCATCGCAGTGAGATCGTGGAAGCTATGGGACCGGGGAAAGCGGATGAACGGCTTATGAGCATGAAGGAATGCTTTTCCGTGATCCTTCATGTGGTGACGCCCTTTATCCTGAGTACCTTTATTTACAATTTTTCAACGTCCTTAAACCAGACCATTTATTCCAAGGTCATGAAGCATATGTACCGGCTGTCAGCGTCACAGATCGCCATCAATTACGGGATCTTTGCCGGCAAGGCTGTGGTGATCGCAAACATTCCCATTGCCATTTCCTCTGCCATGTCATCGGCCGTGATTCCGAGCATCTCCGGTTCCTTTGCCCGGGGAGATAAAGAAAAAGCAAAACAGCAGATCGCGACAGCGGTTAAGGTGACGATGATGATCTCCATTCCCTGTGCGATCGGTCTGACGGCGCTTGCGGAGCCGGTGACGAGACTTTTGTTTCCGCAGAAAATGTCACTGCAGCTGGCATCGGACCTGCTGCGTTCCATCTGCGTGACCGTCGTCTTTTATGCCTTGTCAACCCTGACGAATGCGGTGCTGCAGGCTATTGGCAAAGTGAATACGCCGGTCCGCCATGCAGCGGCAGCCCTGGTGGTGCAGACCATCGTGTTGGTGGTACTGCTGGTGTTTACGAATTTAGGCCTTTATTCGTTATCAATTGCTATGATCCTGTATTCGCTTCTGATGTGCATCCTCAATCAGATCGCGGTGCGAAGGAGCCTTGGTTACAGACAGGAGATCTACAGGACCTTTGTCGTTCCGATCTATGCAGCACTTTTGATGGGGACTTTTGCCCATGCAGCTTACCGCGTGGTGTATGATCTGGTGGGCAGCAATATCCTGGCACTTTTCTTTGCCATTGCCATCGGCGTCGGGATCTACGCGATCTTAGTACTTCGAAGAGGCGGCATTACGGAGGAAGAACTCTTGGCCGTTCCGAAGGGCGATAAGGTGGTACGTGTCCTGAAAAAGACAAAACTTCTGCAGGATCCCCGGCAGAAGTGGGAAGAAAACAAGAAGAAATTTCAGGAGAAGGCTGAAAAACAAATGAAGAAAATGCGGGAAAAACAAGAGAAACAACGGAAAAAGAAGGATTGAATTAACAGATAAAACAGAAGATAGATTCATCCATAAATCAAATAGAATCCGGTATGAAAAACCGGAGGAATAATATTAATGTTCAGTTAGGAGTGAAGTAAGTTATGAGAGAAAGCGGTATTCTGCAACCGGTGTTTTCGTTGCCGAGTAAGTTCGGCATCGGCTGTTTTTCGAAGGAAGCCTATGAGTTTGTGGACTTTTTGGAAAAGTCCGGGACAGGCTTTTGGCAGATCCTTCCGGTGGGTCCTACAGGCTATGGGAACTCACCCTACCAGCCTTTTTCCGCCTTTGCCGGAAATCCCTATTTTATCAGCCCGGAAGCACTGATCGAAGACGGACTTTTAACCAGGGATGAGGCAAATGCAAAGTTTTTCGGAGACAACGTTGAGAAGGTAGACTACGGCGCACTTTATGAAAACAGGTTCGATCTACTTCGAACCGCCTTCGGCCGTTTTTGTGAAAAGGTGGACAGGGAAGAAGCTGCAAAGCAGGCGAAAAAGTTAGCAACTGCTAACAAAAAGGGTGCCGCATCCGCTAAGAAGGATAAGGCAGCATCAAAGGAAAAGGACGCTGACGGTGAGAACCGGGGGACGCAGGAATTCAAACCTGATGACAGGCCCATGGATGAGCAGTATGCCTCCTTCCTGGCAGCGGAGCAGTTCTGGCTGGAGGATTATGCGCTGTTCTGTGCGATCAAAAAGGAGCAGGAAAACAAGTCCTGGCAGGACTGGGATGAGAAGTATAAAAAGCGGGATGAAAAGACGCTGGCTAAGGCAAAGAAGGACCTGGCAGAGGAGATCGATTTTATCTATTTCCAGCAGTTTATGTTTGACCGTCAGTGGAGAGCACTGCATGCTTATGCCCTTTCCAAAAAGGTGAAGGTGATCGGTGACCTGCCGTTTTATGTATCCCTTGATTCCGCAGATGCATGGTCTCATCCGGAAGTATTCTGTATGGATGAGGATCTGCAGCCTACGCTGGTGGCAGGATGTCCGCCGGATGCATTTTCCCAGGACGGACAGCTCTGGGGTAATCCGCTTTATGACTGGGATGCGCTTGCAAAGAGCGGCTATGACTGGTGGGTAAAGAGGATCGACCGGAACTATGAATTTTATGATGTGATCCGGCTGGATCATTTCCATGGATTTGAAAGCTATTATGCCATTCCTTTTGATGCAAAGAATGCAAGGGAAGGCGAGATCAAAAAGGGTCCGGGCATGGATCTGTTCAATGCACTGAAGAAAGCGCTGCCGCACCGTCTGGTAAAGGATTTTATCGGCACGGACTGTGCGGATACAAAGACCGGCGTCCTTCCCATGATCGCAGAAGACCTTGGCAACAATACGGCAGAAAATGAAAAACTGCTCAGGGACAGCGGCCTGCCGGGAATGAAGGTTCTGCAGTATGCCTTTACCAGCTGGGACAGCTATTATGTGACGCACAAGCATGAGAAGAAATGCGTTGTCTATACCGGAACCCATGACAACACCACCATGCGTGCCTGGGTGGAAGAGATCCAGGAAGGCGAAAGGCAGTTCGCCCGCAAATATATCAATTCCATGAATTCGGATTATGGTGCTTTTGTCTGGGATATGATCCGGGAGGCATATCGCTCGGTCGCAGACCTTTGCATCGTGCCTTTAACAGATTATCTGACCAAGGGAAAAGAAGCCCGCATCAATATGCCGGGCAGCGGCGAAGGCAACTGGGAATGGAGACTGGTTCCGAATTTCCTGTCCGATGACCTGGCACGTTCCATCCGCAGCATGACGGAAATCTACGGACGCGTGCCGAGATGAGAAAGTTATAAAGATGCTCGGTATCTATGTAAAGGCTTCCCCCTATGGGGGA
Organism: Lachnospiraceae bacterium; assembly: GCA_016282215.1. Lineage (GTDB taxonomy): Bacteria > Bacillota > Clostridia > Lachnospirales > Lachnospiraceae > RGIG7926. Next base: position 7,842 of record JAEEKC010000246.1, on the reverse strand, counting down.
AGCTGTCGCCGAAGGCGACTGATGAGGGGCCATGTATGACCGAAACATAAATATACAGTCGATTTCAGGAGTGACGATCATGACGAAAAAAAACACATATCAAAACAGGCTTCAAAACCTCAAAAACAAAATGGAAAGGGCAGGCGTTGACGCCTGCCTTATTCCAATGGGAGATTTTCACGCATCCGAATATATCAGCCCCTATTTTGGGCTGATCGAATACTTTACCGGCTTTACGGGTTCTGCAGGAACACTGGTGGTGCTGCGGGATCGGCCTTTTGCAGATTCGGATGGCAAACAGGAAACAAAAACGGAAAAAGCCGGAATTATCGATGAAGGTACGGCATATTTCTGGACAGACGGAAGGTATTTTCTGCAGGCAGAAGAGCAGCTTGATGGCACCGGCATCAAACTGATGAAAAGCGGGATGGAAGGCGTGCCGAAAATCGCAGAGTTTCTCGGTGAGATCATCGCAGACTGGGTTTCGCAGCCTGATGCACGGAAAACCTTTGTGATCAGTTTTGACGGACGCATCGTCAGCAGTGCGTACCGGGATGGCATGGTAAAGACGATCGATAGTCGGATCGAAAGCAAAAACCCAGGGAAAACAAAACATGAAAAAACAAATCCGGAAAACAGCAGTCCCGAACAAGAGAACGCCGGAAATGGAATTGCATATGATATTTCAAAACAATATGATATCATAACAGGATTTGATTTTGCCGGAGAGGTCTGGGATGAAGATCCGACCTGTCCTCGTCCGGCGTTGCCGTCTGACCCGGTATGGGACCTGCCGGTGCGTTTTGCCGGAAAAAGCCGGGAAGATAAAATAGCATGGCTGCAGGAAAAAATGCAGGAAGCCGGTGCGGATGCCTTTGTGCTTTCCGCCCTGGATGAGATCGCATGGCTTTTGAATCTGCGTGGCAGCGATATCGATTTTAATCCGGTCTTTTTATCTTATCTGGTTGTGGTTTGTGATGTGGAGGGCGCTTGCAGCGTATACCTTTATACGAATACCGATCATTTACCTGAAACACTTTCTGCCGGAACATCGCATAACGCAAAGCTGTATATCCGGAAATATGAGGATATTTACACAGACCTCGCCTCTGTCATTCGGGGTAAAACCGTATGGGCTGATGAAGACAGCTGTTCCTGCCGTATGATCGAGACATTGGAAACAGGCGCGAAAGATCTGATCCGCAAACCGTCTCCGGTCATATTGGAAAAGGCTGTCAAAAACGAAACGGAGATCGCAAATATCAAAGCTGCCCATATCAAAGACGGCGTGGCCGTGACAAAATGGATCTGCATGCTGAAACGGATGGAATGTGATTTTGAAAAGACAGAGAATCCGGATGCTCAGAATACAGAACAGGGGACAGGATCGAAAAATGGCAAGAGAGATAACACTCTAACCGAGCTGTCTGCCGCTGCGTTATTGGAAGAGTATAGAAAAGAGCAGACAGATTATCAGGGACAGAGTTTTGCACCCATTATCGCTTTTCGTGAGCACGGTGCCATCGTGCACTACGAACCGACGCCGGAATCAGATGTGAAGATCGAATTCGGTAAGGGCTTTCTTTTACTGGCGGATACCGGTGGCCATTACCTTGAAGGCACGACGGATATCACCAGGACGATCAGCCTGGGAAAGCCATCGAAAGAGCAGAAACAGCATTATACGGCTGTACTGAAAGGGCATCTTGCCCTGCTGGATGCAGTCTTTTTGGACGGAGCAGCGGGCAGCAGCCTGGATCAGCTGGCAAGGCAGCCGCTTTACCGGCTCGGTCTTGATTACCGGCATGGTACCGGACATGGCGTGGGTTATCTGTTGAATGTGCATGAAGGACCGAATGCTTTTCGCATGAAATATACCGCAGAAAATGTGATCAAAGAAGGTATGGTCACTTCCGATGAACCGGGTGTGTATCTGGAGGGGAGATACGGGATCCGGATCGAAAGTCTGATCCTGTCGGTTTTCCGGCAGGAAACGGAGTACGGAAGGTTTTTGGGATTTGAACCGCTGACCATGGTGCCCTTTGACAGAGCCTCCATCGAGGAGGGCATGCTGTCATCGGAAGAAAAAGTAGTTTTGAATAAGTATCACAAACAGGTATTTGAAACCCTCTCGCCATATCTTACGGAGGATGAAAAAACCTGGCTGGCAGAGGAAACCGGGGAAATGTAATAAAAAAACACACTTTATTTCCGAAAACAAAAATCGCTTATAGACAGAAACCAGAAAAATCGGTATAATAACAGAGTATGAGTAAAAACGACTATGATCGCGACGTATATCGTTCGATGGCTATGATCACTCAGTTTGGCCTGAATATGATCGTGCCTATCGTTTTGTGCGGGGCACTGGGGCTGTTCCTGGATAAAAAGCTGGGGACGAACTGGATCGCGATCGCAGGGTTTTTCATCGGGGCGCTGGCGGGATTTCGTAATATCTATGTGTTCGCAAAAAAGATCTATGAAAAGCCGGGGCTGACACGAAGGCAACAGGAGCGCAGGCAGCGAAAGATCGCAAAAGAATCTGAAGCGGAGTCTGAAGGATCATCAAAGCCGTCAGATGAAACGCCGAAGCAGGGAGCATAGCAATGCTGAAACGCTTTTTTCAAATGAGTGACGCCTTGGGCGAATTGCTGTGCGGGATTCTTTTTTTCGGTATCATCTGCCAGATCGGACTGATCATTTTTCTAAGCGGCAGCGGCGGGTATTATTCCACGGGACTTTGGATCGGGATCCTTCTTGCCATGGGGATGGCGCTGCATATGACCTGGTCGCTGGATAAGGCGCTGGACTTTTCGCCTTCGGATGCGATCAAAAAAATGCGGGCCTATTCGCTTTTGCGGTATGCGGCAGTTCTGATCATCTTGGGACTTTTGATGATCTTTGATAAGGCAAGTCCCTTGACAGCTTTTCTGGGACTGATGGGGCTGAAGATCGGTGCTTATATCCAGCCGTTTACACACAAGCTTGCGATCAGGCTGGGGATCAAACCGCCGGATCCGGAAGCCAGACCACTGGAAGAGGATGACAAAAAAGCAATATAAGTATGTTACGCGGAGGTAACAATATATGAATCAGGGAGTTCTGCTGGCAGCGGATTCCAATGTGGACTTTTTCATCCACAAGGTGTTTTCCTATAATTGGTTTGGACATGAAGTGTGGATCACTACTTCCCATGTCTGCATTTTAATCGTATTTTTGATCCTGACGATATTTGCGCTCTGTGCAAATGCCGCCATGAAGAAGGCAAATGATGTGCCGACGGGATTTCAGAATGTGGTGGAGCTGATCGTGGAAATGCTCGATCATATGCTCAAGACCAACATGGGTTCCCATGCACATCAGTTTGCAAATTATATCGAAACAGTCTTTGTATTTATTCTTCTTAGTAATATCTCGGGACTTCTGGGACTTCGCCCGCCGACAGCGGATTATGGCGTTACCTTCCCACTTGGCGTGATCACCTTCTGCCTGATCTTTGTCAACAAGATCCGTTATCAGAAGGTCAGCGGCTTTTTGAAAGGCCTTTGCGATCCCTGGCCGATCTGGGCGCCTATCAATGTGATCGGTGATGTGGCGGTTCCCATTTCTCTTTCCCTTCGTTTGTTTGCTAACGTGCTTTCCGGCACGGTTATGATGGCACTGGTCTATGGGCTTTTGAAATGGATCGCCCTGTTCTGGCCGGCTGCCCTGCATGTTTATTTTGATCTGTTTTCCGGTGCAATTCAGACGTATGTATTTTGTATGTTGACCATGACATACATTTCGGATGCGATCGGAGAAAAATAGATAATTTTTTAATTCATTTTTAATCCATATTCACAAGGAGGATACACATTATGCAATTCGATTCAAACTTTATTCTGGGTTGTTCTGCAATCGGCGCGGGTCTTGCGGTTATCGCAGGTATCGGACCGGGTGTCGGCCAGGGTATCGCCGCAGGTCATGCTGCTGCAGCTGTTGGACGTAATCCGGGCGCAAAGTCAGATGTTACATCGACCATGCTTCTTGGTCAGGCCGTTGCCGAGACCACAGGTCTTTATGGTCTGCTTGTAGCAATGCTTCTGATGTTCGTTAAGCCCCTCGTACCGTAAGGCGGCGTTGATGATTTGAAATTGATTTAAAGAAAAGGAGGCTTACAAGGCTTGAATGCACAGGTAAGTACAGCTTTCATTTTAGCCGCGGCAGATGAAACCCGTCTGTTTGACCTCGACTGGCAGCTTTTGCATGACGCATCGCTCATGATCGTTGCCATCTTTGTTTTGATGCTTATCATGGGGCATTTTCTGTTCAATCCTGCCAGAAAGTTTCTGCAGGACAGGAGTGACCGGATCAAAAATGACCTCGACACCGCTGCAAAAGACAAGGCAGAGGCGATCGCATTAAAGACAGAGTATGAGGAAAAGATCCGCGGTATCGACAAGCAGGCTGATGAGATCATGGCAGATGCCAGAAAAAGAGCCCTTGCTTCTGAGGCAGACATTTTAGCAAAAGCCAGAGAAGAAGCAAGCCGGATCATTGCACGCGCAAATCAGGAAGCAGAGCTTGAGAAGCAGAAGGTTGCTGATCAGGTGAAGACTGAGATGATCAGTATTGCATCCATGATGGCCGGTAAGGTTGTTTCCGCAAATATTGATACCACCGTGCAGGGCGCACTGGTAGATGAGACCTTACGGGAGATAGGGGAAAGCACATGGCTAAGCTGATATCAAAGACATACGGCGAGGCTCTGTTTGAGCTTGCGATCGAAGAAAACCGCATGGATGAGTTTTTGGAGGAGGCACAGCTTGCCCTTCGCGTTATCCGCGAGAACCCTGAGTTTTCCGCGATGATGAATCATCCCCGTATCGATCAGGAAGAAAAAGTCCGTGTCGTGGAGAATGTTTTCGGCGCGAGCCTTTCGAGAGAGATCACGGGTCTTTTGCGTATCATCGTGCAGAAAGACCGCTATAAGGAAACGGAAGATATCCTGAGCTGGTTCATCGAGCAGGTAAAACAGGAAAAAGGGATCGGTCAGGCTTTTGTGACCAGCGCCCTGCCGCTTTCCGATGCGCAGAAAAAACAGATTGAGGAAAAACTCCTTGCCACCACTTCCTATAAGCAGATGGAGATGGTTTATGAGACGGATGAAAGCCTGATCGGAGGCCTTCGGATCCGGATCGGGGACAGGGTTGTGGATTCTTCCATCAGCAATAAACTTTCGGATCTGAAGAGAGAACTGCTCAAGGTACAGATCTCCTAAGTACTTTTTTTAGATGGGCTTATCAATTTGTTTTTGAGGCAGTTTCAGATTCGGTTTTAAAAGTGTTTTGAAATAATTTTATGAAAGGAAACGGATCCATGAATATTAGACCAGAAGAGATCAGTTCGGTAATCAAGGATCAGATCAAGCGCTATGCCGCTCAGTTGGAAGTTTCTGAAGTCGGCACGGTTATTCAGGTTGCAGACGGCATTGCCAGAGTACACGGACTTGAAAAAGCAATGCAGGGCGAGCTTTTGGAGTTCCCCGGCGAAGTGTACGGCATGGTCATGAACTTAGAGGAAGACAACGAAGGTGCCGTTCTCTTAGGAAACCAGAAGAACATCAGTGAAGGCGATATCGTAAAGACTACGGGCCGCGTGGTAGAGGTTCCGGTAGGCGATGCCCTCCTCGGCCGTGTTGTGAATGCTTTAGGACAGCCGATCGATGATAAGGGACCAATCCAGACAACGAAGTTCCGTCAGATCGAGCGTGTGGCAAGCGGCGTTATCACCAGAAAGAGCGTGGATACTCCGCTGCAGACCGGTATCAAGGCGATCGATTCCATGGTTCCCATCGGAAGAGGCCAGAGAGAGCTGATCATCGGTGACCGCCAGACTGGTAAGACGGCCATCGCGATCGATACGATCATTAACCAGAAGGGACAGGGAGTAAAATGTATCTATGTTGCCATCGGTCAGAAATCTTCTACCGTTGCTTCCCTGGTAAAAACCCTCGAAGAGTATAATGCAATGAGTTACACCACTGTTGTGGCTGCAACCGCATCCGAGCTTGCACCGCTGCAGTATATCGCACCGTATTCGGGATGTGCGATCGGTGAGGAGTGGATGGAGAACGGCGAAGACGTACTGGTTATTTACGATGACCTGTCCAAGCATGCGACCGCTTACCGTACACTTTCCCTGCTGCTGAGACGTCCGCCCGGACGTGAGGCTTATCCCGGAGATGTCTTCTATCTGCATTCAAGACTGCTGGAGCGTGCAGCCCGCATGAACGATGAGTACGGCGGAGGATCCCTGACGGCCCTTCCCATCATCGAAACCCAGGCAGGCGACGTTTCCGCTTATATTCCGACGAATGTTATTTCCATTACAGACGGCCAGATCTATCTGGAGACGGAAATGTTCAATTCCGGTTTCCGTCCGGCTATCAACGCCGGTCTTTCCGTATCCCGTGTCGGTGGTGCGGCGCAGATCAAGGCGATGAAGAAGATCGCAGGACCGATCCGTGTGGAGCTGGCACAGTACAGAGAGCTTGCATCTTTCGCACAGTTCGGTAGTGAACTGGATGCCGATACCAAGCAGCGTCTGGCACAGGGCGAGAGGATCCGTGAGATCTTAAAGCAGCCGCAGTATTCACCGGTACCGGTTGAGTATCAGGTTATCATCATCTATGCGGCGACCAAGAAGTATCTGCTGGATATCCCGACCGAAGAGATCACGGCATTTGAGGCAGAGCTCTTTGATTACATCCGCGGGAAATATCCCGAAGTTCCCGAGACGATCCGTGAAAAGAAAGAGATCACGGAGGATATTGAAGCTACATTGAAGAAAGCCATCGAAGAGGCAGTGGCTTCTTTCAAGGGATGATCAGACTTTAGGTTTTAATTTAGGAGGACAGCCATATGGCTTCCATGAGAAGTATTAAGCGCCGCCGGGAATCTGTGCAGAGTACGCAGCAGATCACCAAGGCCATGAAGCTGGTTTCGACCGTAAAGCTTCAGAGAGCCAAGCAGAGGGCGGAGCAATCCAAATCCTATTTTCATAACATGTATTCTACGGTGAAGGCCATCCTTGCAAGGGCAGGCTCCATCCGCCATCCTTATCTGGAGAAGGGAAAGAGCACCAAAAAGGCCATTATCATGATCACCTCCAACAGAGGTCTGGCAGGCGGTTACAACTCCAATGTGATCAAGCTTGTGACCAGGTCCGGAGAGTTGAAAAAAGAGGACTGTGTGATCTATGCCGTAGGGAAAAAGGGTAAGGATGCCCTGAAAAAAGCAGGATATGAAGTGGCAAAGGATTATTCTGATGCCATTGAAGAACCCATCTATGTGGACGCAATGAATATCGTTAAGGATGTGCTTGCGGATTTTGAGGCAGACAAGGTGGGCGAGATCTTTCTTGCTTATACAGGGTTTAAAAACACGGTATCCCATGAACCGACATTGCTGCAGCTTCTGCCGGTAGATTTGGAAAGCAGCGGCATTGATATGGATGATGATGGCCAGCCGGATGACAAGCTGCTCATGAATTTTGAAATGAATGAGACGGATGCCATCAGCATGCTGATCCCGAAGTACATGACGTCCATCGTGTTCGGTGCCATGATCGAGGCAGTTGCCAGTGAGAACGGTGCCCGTATGCAGGCGATGGATTCGGCAACCAGCAATGCAGAGGATATGATCAGCGCACTTTCGCTCCAGTATAACCGTGCAAGACAGAGTTCCATCACGCAGGAGCTGACGGAGATCATTGCGGGCGCTGACGCCATCGGATAAGTAGAATTCCAAGATCCGGAATTCGATCGTGCTTGCACGAAAGCGAATGCAGGATTTTGGAATT
>JAEEKC010000245.1 GCA_016282215.1 Lachnospiraceae bacterium | reverse complement strand
GAGGATATAAGCGATCCAGCAGAGCGGATTAAACCAGTGAACGGCAAGGAGAAAGAAACCAAGCGGCTTCCAAAGGTGGTCGCGTCTTTTCAGATGCGCTCTTTCATGCGCCAGTACAAAACGCTTCATGTTGCCGCTTAAAAATCCCGGCAGATAGATCATAGGTCGAATGATCCCCAGAATAAAGGGATACTCAATCTCGTCGCAGATACGCACGTCTCTTCGGGTCTTGATGGAAGCAGCAACGAAATGTTTCAGCCGCAGGTAGGAAAAAAGCGCCTGCGCCATCATAGCGCAAAAACCTGCAAGCCAGATGATCGCCAGGATACGGATGGGATCCGCTGCAGCGTCTTTCGCAGCAGCTTTTGTGTCAGCATCACCGTCTCCGGCCTTCCATGCTTCATCCATCCGGCTGATGTCTTCTGCTAAGTCCGCACCGGTCGTGCCCAAACCCAAGTATCCTTCTGATCTGTCAGAACGAACCACACCATCCCGGTCTGCACGATCCTGTTCTGCCTTCTTCGCCTCTGACACAAATCCCGCAGTCTTACCTAAAGCCTGCTCTTTTGCCTCAGGATCCGTTTCCATATCCGCCTCTGTCTCTGCCTCTGTCACCAAAAAGTTAGCAGTGGGCAACTTTTCCGCTGCCGGCATCACGCTGAAAGGACTCTCAAACGTCACCGGACATACAAGCCGGATGGCTACCAGCGCCCAGAACAGACAGCTGATCCATTTCGGTGCCTTCCGAAACAAAACACGGATCAGAAGTACTGCCAGGATCAACAGTCCTGCATACAAACTTAAATTCAGCACTTTCAAAAATAACTGCTCCATGCTACTTCTTTCCTCCGCTTCTGAACGCATCAATGAGACTCTGGATCTCATCCGCCTCTTCGCTTGTCAGCTTCTTCTTGGATACAAAGGCTGCTACAAAAGCCGGAAGCGATCCCGAAAAAGACTCCTCCACGATCTGCCTGCTTCTGTCAGAATAGAAGTCTTCCTTGGAGACCAGCGAGGTTACCACGCCATTCTCATTTTGCAAAAGACCTTTTTCACAAAGCTTCCGAAGCACAGTATAGGTCGTCGGCTTTTTCCAGCCCAGCTGCTTTTCGCATACCTTTACAAGATCACCGGAGCCGATGGGTTCGTTTTCCCATACAATATCCGCAAAGCGTTCCTGTACGGCTCCCAATTCTAAATCTGCCATTATCTTTCTCCTTTTGGATTTATCCGGATAAACCTTTGGTTCTGCTTTAGTTTATTCCAATAAACCAAATATGTCAAGAGGGAATTTTTACTTTTTGCCTATAGTATCACAAGATATAATCCCGTCAAGTTTTTATGGCGCCTCCGGATCGTTTCCTATATGACACATAAAAAAAGAAAAGGCAATGCACATTCTTTTGCACATTGCCCTTTTTGTTTCAAAGTATATCATCCTTCGAGGAATTTATACAGCAGTCTGTACAGCTGCCCAACATCCTTTTCGGTTAAGGGTGATCCCTTCTTTGCAAGTTCAAGCGGTATATCCTTGCACTTCTCTTTCAGATCATTCCCCTTCTTTGTGATCGTCACAATCGTGACTCGTTCATCTTCCTTAGAACGCTCTCTCGTCACATACCCTTCCTTTTCAAGGGTCTTAAGAAGCGGTGTGAGCGTTCCTGCATCCAGATGAAGGATGTTTCCGAGCTGACCCACATTGACGCTTTCCTTCTCCCACAGCACCATGAAAACAATGTACTGTGTATATGTCAGGCCGAGCGGTTTCAGATAAGGATTGTACGCCGCAACGATCTTCCTTCCGCATGCATACATCGGAAAACATAATTGATTTTCAAGTAACAGCTGCTCAAATTCCTGTGCCATGATCTGCCCCTTACAGTAATCCCTCTACACATTTATCTACATTTTCCATTTTCTCAGTCGGCTCAAACCTTGCGACCACATTTCCGCTTCTGTCCACTACGAACTTCGTGAAATTCCACTTGATCTCCGGATTGTTCTTATAATCCTTATCGATCTTCTTAAGCATTGCGCTCATCGCAAGGGCTGCAGGGCCTTTCCCGAAGCCTTCAAACCCCTTCTGTGCCTTCAGATACTGAAAGAGCGGGATCGCGGTCTCGCCGTTCACTTCAGCCTTCTTCATCTGCGGGAACTGCGTGTTGTACTTCAGCTGGCAGAACTCATGGATCTCATCATCTGTTCCCGGTGTCTGTCCTGCGAACTGATTGCAGGGAACATCAATGATCTCAAATCCCCTGTCATGATACTTTTCATACATTGCCTCAAGATCCTTGTAATGAGGAGTGAACCCGCATCCCGTCGCAGTATTTACGACAAGGACCACTTTCCCCTCATAATCCTTCATAGAAATCTCTTCGCCTGTTGCTGCCATAACGCTCTGATCGTAAAATCCCATGATATTATCCTCCTTTGAAAAGTTGCTTCGTTATCTTTGACCATATTATATTTGACCAAAGGTATTTTGTCAACAAAAAAATTCCTAAAATGTATTTTTAACCCTTCAGTCATTCTTTCGCGCGGTCTTCTGCATTGCTTCATTTGCTTCTTCATCCCAGACCATTCTCTCGGGGCCAAGTGTGCCATACATCGTATTTTCAAATGAATAAGTCATTTTCGCAGTCCTGATCAACCTTTCATTTTCCACATCATCACCAAATGTTCCCAGTCTGGCAAATATATCCTGCGTGATCTCGTAATCATACTGCTCCCGCCCTTCCCGGCTGGTGTACATGATCTCAGCGAAGTACCTTTTTGTATCCGGATCATAGTATGCCGTCCAATTATTTCCCTGCTTTTTTGTTTTCATATGCTATCCTCTTGCTTTCTCAGATCCTGATTGTTTACTTCCTTCTATTACCTGATACTGCGTACCATGTATCTTTGAGAAAACCGCCCTCATTCGATTTCTTCCCACCCTTTACATACATCACACCAACCACTTGCACAGGATACCATTTCCAGTTCCTCTGGCGTCAGTTTTACTGAAGTGTATTCATTTCCGGCGGCGGGATGCACATATTCAAACCGTTTCATTGAGACATCAAGCCAGACCGGAATCCCCTCAGGGATGGCAAATGGACAGACCCCGCCAGGTTGGAAACCTGTTATCTCCTCCACCTGATCTCTCGGTATCATATGTGGCTTTGTATGAAACTGTGCTTTAAACTTTGAGCTGTTTATGCGTCCATCCCCGGCCGTTACAACGATCACGGGTTTATTATCGACAATAAAAGACAGCGTCTTTGCTATTTCCGCTTCACTACAACCAATTCGCATAGCTGCATGCTCGACTGTATCTATCGTTTCATCATGCACGGTCAGCCTGTCAGCATATCCTTTTTCTTCCAGATATGTTTTTACTAATGCATTATCCATTCTTTTTCACCTTTCTTCTTACCTCAAATCTCGTACAGAAGATATCGTTCCTCCGCATGGAATTTTTATGATCTGACGCATATCTTATGATGCCTCCATTTTACGTTGCTCATCCCCAATTCCATCTCATATGATACTGCTAAATTGTCTGTTTTTCTATGTTTTTTCAAGAATACGGTCAGCAATTCATCACCGATCCTCCAGCCACCTATATAAGTATGACGACGCCACATCGCGCTTTTAACGTAAGCGTTTTTGTTATTTTTGCAATAACGCTGACGTTAAACTTGATTTTAAGGTCTGATTTTGATAACATATGAATGAAAACACCTTCGAAAGGAATGATGATATGGATTGGTATCCTCGTGAAAACTATCTGAAAAAAATCCGCGACTTTTATCATGCGACGGATATTATCAAAGTGATCACCGGAGTCAGAAGATGCGGCAAATCCTGTCTCATGGAGACGATTGCTTACGAACTTAAGGAATCCGGAATT
>JAEEKC010000244.1 GCA_016282215.1 Lachnospiraceae bacterium | reverse complement strand
GATCTATGGATCAAAAGCGGTGATCTCAGAGGAGGACTATGCAAACCTGGAAAACCATATGAGCCGCTATGAAATGATCGGCCTGAATACGGTTTCCGGAACAGATAACAATGCACTCTTAAAAGAGTTCAAGGCTTTTGCGGAAGAAATGTCCGTCAATGACTTAACGTCAGCTGTGAACGTTATGTCCTACGAAGATACGCTGTCGACGAATGAAATGAATATGGCGCTTTTGAGCATTATCATTGCCATCATGGCAGGCGTCATCGTCATCGCAGTGATGATCATGATCCGTTTCCGCATCGTCAGCGACATCAAAGAGCAGATCGTATCCATCGGCGTGCTCGAAGCGATCGGATATACATCGGGAGATATTGCACTGTCTTATATCGCGGAGTATGCTCTCATCGCGCTCATCAGTGCAATCCTTGCGATCGGTCCGGCAGTCTTCATGGCAAAAGGCTTGCTTGGGAGCGCAGCCGCGTCGGTCAATTACGGCGGCAATATTCCGGCACCCATGCTTCCCATCGCAGTCTGCATTCTGATCATCCTTCTTTTTGTGGGACTGACGGCTATGACCAGGGCGCTTTCCGTCAGAAAGTATCCGCCGGTACTGGCTTTCCGGAAAGGGATCGGGGCGCACAGTTTCCGGAAAACGTATCTTCCTCTGGAACAGACAAAGGGAAACATTCACATCCGTCTTGCCTTGAAGGTATTTTTGCAGGAAGCAAAGAATCAGATCGGACTGACGGTATGCATTACAGCCTGCACGGTCATGGTGCTTCTGGCCTTTATGATCGGAAGTTTTTTCAGCAGTCCTGAAAGGATCCTGGGCAGCGTATGCGGTCATGAACTGTGCGATATCAGGATCAAAGCAACCGGTGATATCGAGCCGAAGTCTTTTGCAAAAGAACTTGAAAACATGCCCGAGGTCGAGCAGGTTCTGCTGCCGGCAACGGGACTCGGGGTCAAGACAAATGACGGCGATTCAGCCATGGCTTTAGAGGTCTATGAGGATTATGAAAAAACAAGAACCATTATTCTGACGCAGGGGCGCCTGCCGGAGCACGATAATGAAGCAGCGCTGTCCGTACAGGCTATGAAAGCGGTCGATGCTAAGATGGGAGATACCATTTCGCTGGAATACGGAAAGGTGAAACGGGAGTATATCGTGACCGGAACCGTGAACAGCGCAGTGGATCCGGTGACAGCTTACCTGACAACAGAAGGATTTCGGAGAATGGATCCCGCCTATATGCCGTCGACCTTCGATCTGTATCTGAAGGAAGGCGCAGATAAAAATGCCCTTGCAGATCTTTTGAAAAAGCGCTACGGAAGAGAGATCGCAGAATATAAGAACGATGAAGTAACCGGAGATACCCTGGAAGAGAAGATGAAAAGCGCAGCTGATATCGAGATGGCGAAAGCCATGACAGAGCAGGGCGTCAGCTACATGGAATATGCGATTCGCGTGGGAGATCAGGTCATCACCGGCAGCACCGCTGCGATGAAGATCAAGGAAATGACCTTTGTACTGGAAGAAAATGAAGAGATCGCACATATGCTCTGTGTATCCTTTGCCGGGATCTCGGTCATCATGATGGTTATTTCCGCAGTTACGGTGATCCTGATGCTTGCCATTTTAATGGCCTCCACGATCCGGAATCAGTACAGGGAGCTGGGGATCATGAAAGGGATCGGCTATACATCAAAAGAACTGATGCTGCAGATGGCGTTCCGGATCATTCCGGTGGCGGTTCTGGGCGTGGCTGTGGGAACCGTGTTTGCAATCCTTTTGATGCAGGTAGTCAATGCCTTTGTGGCGAAGGTCGCATTGTCCGCTCCGGCGATCCTGGCAATGGATCTGGCAATCCTGGTATTTACGTTTGCCTGTGCCTTCATCAGTGCAGGAAAGATCAGGAAGATTTCTGTTTATGAATTGATCACGGAGTAAGGCGACGAAGAAGCGATTTTGAAATACGGACTACAGATGAATGAAAACATAAGAGACTTGATATCGGCAGAAAAATAGATTTGAAAATCGGAACCGGAAACCAAATGAGAAAACTCAGGAGTTCAGACATGAAGAAAAAGAAGATTGTGAAAATTTGTTCAGCACTGGTGCTCGGAAGTGTCATTACATATTCCGTATGCGGTATATTGCATAGCGGGAATGGTGCTGTGACCTGCAAAGCAGAAGAAAACATGCAGACGGTAGAAACAGAGAATGCCGGAGTATCAAAGGATAGTGATAATACACAAGAGAACTACCTCAACATCGGTTCCGTCAGCAAGGTTTATCCCGTGACGGCCGTGATGCAGCTTCACGAAAAAGGACTGGTGGATCTCGACAAGCCGGTGACAGAATATATTCCGGATTTTAAGATGGCAGATGAAAGATACAAAGACATCACAGTCCGTATGCTGATGAATCATACTTCCGGCCTAATGGGATCAAAATACGGGGGCAGTTTTCTCCTTGATGAAACAGACAGCGACTACCATGACGGGTTTTTAGCACATCTCAGTTCACAGTCTTTGAAAGCAGATCCGGCCACCTTCAACTGCTACTGCAACGATGGCTTCACCCTGCTGGAGATCCTGACGGAACGCGTCAGCGGAAAGACGTTTACACAGTATCTGGAAGAAAACATATGCAAGCCGCTTTCCCTGGACCATACAAAAACACTGTGGAACGTGGATATGGAAAAACATGAGCCGGTTTATATAAGAGATAATTTAAAGATCGCAAATGAGTGTCCGCAGCTGATCGGTGCAGGCGGCATCATGGCAGATGCGGCAGATG
>JAEEKC010000243.1 GCA_016282215.1 Lachnospiraceae bacterium | reverse complement strand
GAAGGCAACGGTTTATGTATATTCACAGAACGGGATTTATAAAAAGGTAAAAGTTACGGTGAAATGAAAAACGGCTGCCTGCGAAGCAGATTGATGAGGTTTTAGTAGCGTGACGGACAGAAACAGGATCAAACAGGCATTTGGGGATTATACCGACAGGTATGATCCTTCTGATATAAAGATCAGATTAAAGATCGATCATACGTACCGCGTGGCAGAGAATGCCGAACGGATCGCAGAGAGTATAGGACTGGATGAGAGAGGCATTTTCCTGGCCTTTGCCATGGGGATGCTTCATGATTTCGGACGATTTGAACAGGTAAAAAGGTACGGCACCTTCATCGACAGAAAATCCATAGACCATGCCGAACTGGGCGCCGACCTTCTGTTTCGTGATGGTTTTATCAGGGACTTTTTTGATGAAGAGGACTTAGATCAGGATACAGCAGATCTGATAGAAAAGGTGATCCGACTGCATAACAAACTTGCTCTTCCCGAAGGGCTGACCGATAAGGAGATACAGTTTTGCAACCTGATACGCGACGCGGATAAAATCGATATCTTCCGTGTGCTTGCCGAAGTTGAGTATGAAGACGGCAGAGCAGGTGAAACGAAAAGTACTGCGGATGGCGCCCGCGACAGTATCATGCAGTGCGTCAGGGAGCACAGGTGTGTGCCGCGGATCGGTGACCGCAGCGAATTTGAAGTCTGGGTCAGCCGTTACTGCATGGCGTTTGAACTGGTTTTTCCCATCAGCAGGCGGCTTGCTAAGGAGCAGGGATATCTGGCACAGATCCTGGGCCGCTGGCCGCAAAGCCCGGCGCAGCAGGAGCAGATGGATCTGATCAGGAAAGAACTGGAATACTATTTACGGGATAAGAGATAACTGCGACTTGACAGAATATCGGTCGTGTGCTTATATTGTGTGGTTGAATGAAAATACGAAGTCAGTAAACTACGAACCAATGAAAAAAAGGAGAAAAAATGAATAAAGACAAACGTATCATAGGGATGATCATGGCAGGTCTGTTGGCCGGTGCGGTAATGACAGGGTGTGGCAATAAGACGCAGGAGCCTGCAAAGACAGAGCCCGAAACCACAGTAGACGCAACAGATCAGGAGACTGCGGAAACAGAAACACCTGAGGCTGAGACGACAGAAACACAGGAAAATGAGACAGAAGTTGCAAATCCCTGGAAAGAATGCACCGAGGAAGAAGCAAAGGCAGCATGTCCCCGTTTGTTTAAGGCACCGGAAGGCGCTGTAGTGAACGGCTGGACAATGATGGAGCCGGAAAACAGTGAAAGCGGCGTTCCCGGTCCTTTGGTTCAACTTGACTTCCGTATGGAGGGCGTTGATTTTTGCGCAAGGGCACAATACGGCGCAGGTGAGAACGAAGATATCTCCGGCATGAATTATGACTGGACGGTTACAGATGATGTTACCCTGGCAAACTGGGGTGAAGGCAATATGCCGGGTAAGCATTCCCGCAATGTGGAGGATGACTGGACGGTCGACCTGCTGACCTGGTACGATATCGAGATCGGTATTGCTTATTCCCTGTCTGCAGAAGCAGCAGACCTCGATGGCTTTGATATTCAGGCGATTGCCGAGCAGATGTATGATGGTGCAAATGAACCGATGACCGACGCGCCGGATGATGAAAATGCTGAAAATCCTGTCGCAAAATACGCAGGCCAGTATTATGTCGGAAAAGGAAACTTAAGCATTTCTCCGGAAGGTGCTGATGGAGCCCTGATCGAGGTTTGGTGGGGCAGCAGCGCTGCTGAGCATAGTGAATGGGTTATGCACGGGACCTTTGATGAAAGTACCATGACCATCACTTACAGTGACTGCGAAAAGCATGATTATACACTGAATGAAGACGGCGAAGTGGAAAAGGATGAGACCGCTTACTCAGATGGAACCGGAAGTATCAAGATCAACAATGAGAATTCCATCACCTGGATCGATGATCAGGATCATATCGCAGATGATCTGGAAATGACCAGATAACAGGAAGGCAATATGCGCAGTGTAGTAACAAGAGTGACCGGGGCACAGGTAACCATCGACGGCAATGTCGTCGGCCGGATTGAAAAAGGCTTCCTGGTATTGCTCGGCATTCATAAAGATGATACGTTAGAAACGGCAAAATGGATGGCAGACCGGATCTGCGGCCTTCGCGTTTTTGAGGATGAAAACGGAAAAATGAATGTATCTCCGAAAGACGCCGGTGCCGAAATTCTGATCGTCAGCCAGTTTACGCTCTATGCGGATGTATCTTCCAGAAGACCGGGATTTTCGGATGCCGCAAGGCCGGAAACAGCGATCCCGCTCTATGAGACAGTGATAAATGAGTGCAAAGAGCGAGGCTTTCATGTGGAGACCGGTGAGTTCGGCGCAGATATGAAAGTAGCTTCCGTTAATGACGGACCGGTCACGATCATCATTGAAAAATAAGAAATAAACGCAGTCTTTTGACATGCAAAAATGCCCTGTTTATGCGGCCTGGCGCCGTGTCGGCAGGCCGTTTTTGTTCAAAAATTCGGCACATTTCACAAAAACGGATTTTTTACGGAAAAGCCGTTTACAAATGGTTTTTTGATTGCTATAATCCGTCTTACATCAGATCGAAATAAGTTATCTGCAATTCTTCTATTTCGATTTTTCTAAGCAATTAGCAACGATCTGATGTTTTCCATATATTTTTGAATATATTTTTTTGAAAAAGAATGTGAATCAATTATTGGAACGAAGGTACGTTTGATCTTTGTTGTCTGTTTTTGTGCAGGCAGAAAAGGCTGGTGTTTTGATGGACTACAAAACCTATCAGATGACGGCTTTGATGAAGTGTAAATATGCACTTTTGTTTCTGCTGCTGTTTTTATTTCTCGGCCGTTTATTTTACGGAAATCTGCTGGCAGGATTGCCGGGGATATGTTTCCTTCCGGCAGCGCTGAAAAGAAAAGCCGGGCAGCTGGCGGATAAAAGGAGGCATGAACTGACGCTGGAATGCAAGGAACTGATCCTTGCCTATGCCAATGCGCTGCGGGCCGGCTATTCCGTTGAAAATGCCTTTTTAGAGGCCGTAAAGGAAATTGCCTATCTGTTTGATGAGGATGCGATGATCATGCAGGAAGGCAGGGAGAGAGCAGGCAAAATGAAGAACGGGCACTGCATTGAAGAACCGCTCAGCGATTTGGGAAGGCGCAGCGGCTGCGAGGATATTGCGGATTTTGCTTCGGTCTTTTCCGTGGCGAAAAGAAGCGGCGGAAATATGCCTTCCATCATGTCGGATACGGCAGCGAGGATTTCCGAAAAGGTATCGCTTACGGAAG
>JAEEKC010000242.1 GCA_016282215.1 Lachnospiraceae bacterium | reverse complement strand
TGGAAACAGGATAAGGTGACCCAGTGCCTGAAGCGGATTGGCGGCATAGAAGATGTGGAAGAGATCATGGAACCGATCGTGGGAATGCAGGAGCCCCTTCGGTATCGCAACAAAGCGCAGTTTCCCGTGGGGAAGAATAAAGAGGGGAAGTGTGTCATCGGCTTTTATACCAGACACTCTCACAGCATCATCGATACCGAGGCATGCCTGCTGCAGCCAAAGGTGTTTGACAGCCTGCTGGCAGCGTGCCGTGAGTTTCTGGAGCAGTCCTCTCTTGAGCCCTACGATGAGGAAACCGGAAAGGGTCTGATCCGGCATTTCATCTTTCGCTGGGGAAAGGCCACGGGGCAGATCCAGGTATGCGTGGTGGTAAACGGAGACGTGCTTTTGGCACCCGGAGAAAAGCCAATCAGCGCTGTGGGAGATAGTAAAAGCGCTTCGGAGAAGCTGCTGGTTGAAAAACTGCAAAAGATAAGCGGCGTAGTCAGTATCGTATTGAATCGCAATACCCAAAATACAAACCGCATTACCGGTGATACGATCCGTGTGCTCTGGGGCAGTGAGAGGATCGAGGATCACATCGGAGAAGTGCGGTTTTCCATCGGCGCGCTTTCCTTCTATCAGGTCAATCCCGATCAGACAGAGAAGATGTATCAAAAGGCTCTGGAATATGCTGATCTGAAAGGCGGCGAGACGGTGTGGGATCTGTACTGCGGCATCGGTACCATTTCCCTGTTCCTGGCGCAGAAGGCGGGACATGTGCACGGCGTGGAGATCGTAAAGCAGGCCATAGATGATGCCCGGGAAAATGCAAAGCTGAATGGAATGGAGAATGTGACCTTCTATGTGGGCAAAGCTGAAGAGGTGCTTCCACGGGAATATGAAACCAACAACATCCGGGCAGATGTGATCGTCGTGGATCCACCGCGAAAAGGATGCGATGAAAAAGCCATCGAAACCATGCTGAAAATGCAGCCGGAACGGATCGTGTATGTCAGTTGTGATCCGGCTACTCTCGCAAGGGATGTCCGGCTGTTGTCCGAGGGCGGATACCGCCCGGAAAAGGTCTGCGCATTTGATAACTTCAGCCAAAGTACCCATGTGGAGACTGTTTGCTTGCTGTCGAAGAAAGCCTGATTTTATGCGGGTTACAGGCGATATTTTGAAAATATGAACCTGTGCTTTTAGCTGAGAAAAATGTATATAGTGTGAGATTTAGAGTTACTCGAGGCTGATCTCTACGTCCTTGCTTCCCAAGAGTCCTGTCATTTCTTCTTTGCTCAGCTTAATATGTCCCAGGCGGGTATAAGCCCAATCATTCGATCCGTACACCTTAGTATATTATAAAAAAAACGGCGATTACAAGATGAAAGAAGATAACGAATGAAAAGGTATGATAAAAAAATGAATGCAGAACAGATTGATATGATCACACTGAAAGAATTGGAACACAGAATACTGAGCGGAAACAGCATTTCGTTCGATGAGGCGATGGCACTGTACGATATGCCGCTGGCGGACCTGAAAAAATCCGCCGATAAAATACGCGATCATTTTTGCCATGACCACTTTGACACCTGCGGCGTAATCTCCGTCAAGGGCGGACGCTGCTCTGAGGATTGCAGGTTTTGCCCCCAATCCATCGTCTCTCATGCACCTGCGAAGCAGTTTGCGCTGTTGCCGAAAGACGAAATCATACGACAGGCACAGGCGCTCGATGATCTGGGCGTCGGGCATGTGTGTCTGGTATCCTCCGGCCGGCGCCTCTCAAAACCGGACATCCGCCGGCTTTGTGAAAGCATAGCGCAGATCCGTTCTGCCATGCAGATCCTACCCTGCGCATCGCTTGGCCTGATCGATGAAGAGGATTGCCGTGCTTTAAAAAAGGCCGGTCTTGTGCGGCTTCACAACAATCTGGAATCTTCCGAGTCGCATTTCAAAACCGTATGTACCTCACATCTCTACCAGGAAAAACTATCTCTTCTCAAGGCGGCAAAAGACGCCGGACTGGAACTTTGTTCCGGCGGACTGATCGGTATCGGGGAAAGCAGATCCGACAGGATCCGCATGGCTTTAACCCTGCAAAAATACCGGCCGGAAAGCATCCCCATCAACCTTTTGTATCCTTCTGTAGGGTCGGCCATGGAACATATGGCGCCGCTACCCTACGAGGAGATCCTCCGTACCTTTGCCGTTTTTCGTTTTCTTTTTCCGAAATCGGAAATCCGTCTGGCTGCCGGACGTGATCTTTTATCAGACACCGGACTTGAATGCTTTGTAAGCGGCTCAAATGCCGCTATCACCGGCGATTGCCTGACGGTCAAAGGAATCTCTGCAAAGGAGGACAAAGAGCAGATCCGCACGCTCATTTTGCAGGACTGGCACTCCGAAAAATCGCGGCCTTGAAAATTACTTCAAAGCCGCGAATAGTTCTGATTTTTCGATTGTCAAACACCGGGTACCGGAAGACAGAAAATGAACCACTAACTCCGTCCCAATGTCAATTATCAGACACACATTGTTAAGAGAAATGAAAAAGGTAGGAAGGATATGTTTGGAAGTCTTGATTATAGCACGGATACCGTAACGTATACATATAAAGGGGTTACATACCGGCTATCATCCCATCCGTATGAACCATGTTTGTATCTCTGGGAAGGTGATGAGCGCAGATGCACTTTGAATAATGCCTATAATCCGTGGGACCTGAAAGAGGCGTTTTCCAAAGGAGAAACGGTAAAGACGAACTACGGTAAAGACTATGCTAAGGAATTTGATGAAGCTGCATTTTGCAGGATTTTAGCAACGGCGCTTGACAGCGGAAGGAACCAGATGGATCTTTTTTATGCGTATAAGCTTACAAAAGGAAAAACAAAAGAGGATAAGTTGCGAAGAGTATTCGATACGATTCCCGACCAGTTCGACAAATATCGTCCAAGGTACAGTGAAGAACTGTTTGCCTTTTTGAACGATCGGGCAGGGATCGAACCCGGAAAAAGAGTGTTGGAGATCGGACCGGGAACGGGACAGGCGACGGATCCGGTGCTTAGGACCGGATGCGAATACCATGCCATCGAACTTGGAGAGCATCTGTACGGCAAAATGAAGGAAAAGTACGGAATGCTTCCGAATTTCAATATAGTGAACGATGATTTTATCACTCACGATTTCGGTGATATGAAGTTTGACACGATCTATTCGGCGGCTACGATCCAGTGGATCCCGCAGGATATCGCATTTACCAAGACCTTTGAACTTCTTAAACCCGGCGGAATCTTGGCTATGATGCTTACTTCTTCCGAATACAGGTCGGATAACGAGGCTTTGTATGATAACATTCAGTCGCTTTACGATGTATATTTTAAACCGGAGATTCCATACACCCATGGGAATTTCAATTATACTGCGGCACCCGAGTATGGTTATACGGATGTTGAGAAGTATGAGTTCAAAGGACAACGGATATTCAATGCGGATGATTATATTCAGTTTTGCGGAACGCATTGCGATCATATAGTGATCCCTGAACCCATTCGATCGGAGTTTTTCGAAAAATTAAAAAACGCGGTACTTGAAGCAGGGGACAGGATCGTGTTTCACGATACGTATATTTTGTATCTTACAAAGAAACCGTAAAAAACGGAGAATACGGATTGTGTATAAATTGCTGCCCAAAGAAAACAACGCACGAGACGGTAGTTCTTTTAAGGGACAAGTTACTTTGCAGTAACCTGTCCCTT
>JAEEKC010000241.1 GCA_016282215.1 Lachnospiraceae bacterium | reverse complement strand
ACTCAGCCGGATTCATGACCGCATGCCCCTCATCCTTCCCGATGATATGATCGACGCATGGATTACGCCATCCTCAAAGCCGGAAGAAATCATTCCTTATGCACTGACGGATATGATTATGGAGAAGGCGAGCGTGTAAGATACAAAGCTGTCGGTTTAAGCTGCTACGGCCTCTTCCCGATCAGTTTCACGATATCCGAATCATTTGCGCCACCATACTGTTGCTTCACATGGTCAAAAATGCGCTGCCAGGATTCTGCAGGTGTTTCGGAATAGGCAGAAGTCACGGTTTCATAGCCCCAGAGTGCTTCGGGTGGGAGCAGTATCGAAACCGGCATGCCGTATTCCTCGCCGCGTTTGTTTACGCGCCTTTTAAAATCTGCGATCACGAGATACGTTTGCATCTGCAATCCTGTTATGGTTCCGGGGAAGTTTTTCTCTCCGCCTTTTCCGAAACCGGCCTGTTTCTTCAGCTCCGTGGACAGAATCTGCTCATTCGTAAATACTATGTCTCCGTCGTCATCCCGACTTGTTAGTTGATCCATGATCTTCTTTTCTCTGCGGCTGGCAAGGCCGTCTTCCCAGCGCGAGTCGAAGTCATAACCGCCGCGTCTGTAATTAGCAAAATATGACAGCCATTCCAAGCTGATGAATCCTGCCCTTTGTCCGAAGAATTTCCCGTATGCCACTTCATGGTCGGCCGCGATGATCTCACGCCACTCCCAGGGATCCTGCTCTCTGTCGCCCGTCCACCAGTAACTCTCTGAGACATGTTCCTCAGCGGAAAAACCGTCCACCTCATTACTGAACAGTGGCAGAAATCCTACTTCCCTGATCCATGAGACCAGTTCCTGCCAGCTCCTTATTCTATACGGATCGTTCCAGGACATCCCCTTAATAGTCCAAACTCCATCCTCGACATACATAATTATTCTCCCAATCAAAACCACAAAAACTTAATCACCAGACAGATCGCATACAACATCAGCGCCACGATTGAAAACAGCAGCAAAACCAGAAAACCATTCACAGCTTTTTTTGCCGATTCCGGGGCATTCTCCATGATGTCATAATTCATGTAATCGATCATATCCGGTTCATTCGATTGAGCCTCGCCGCTTTCTTCCAGTTCAACCGTTTCCAGGAATCTGTTCATCATCCATGTGTAGTAAAGCTTATAAACCGGCGGGTAAACCAGCCACAAAATAAGCAGGCACCCGAAATACAAAACCGTCTGGGTCATCCAGGCATTGACCAGGCATCCCGAAGCGCCGGTGATAAACAAAAAGATCCATATCCTCCCGACACTGAGGTTATAGTTTTTGTTTTTTATGATCATGTCCGGTGAGTAAAACACATCGACTTCCTGACCGACAGTAGTCTTCCGGTCACAGATCAGGTGACGTGTCTGTCCGTCAACATGCACCTTTGCAAAATAGTAAGGATCGATTTCAAAGTTCCCTCCGTTTTGCTTGGTAACGGCTTCGATGCGCACACTCTGCCTTTCCTTTTTCCAAATAGGATTGAACCGAAGAAAGAAGTTGAAAAAGAGGATCAAAAACGCCGCAGTAACCAAAACCGCGATCATCAGATTGATCCACGAATTATCCGTTTTGACAAGCTTATCTACAAAATCAGCGAGTACTTCAAGTATTGAAACAGAATACATATTTGCCCCCCATAGTTTCTTTTTTCATCCGACGTTGTTTTTCAAATAGTTTTACATCCCTACCCATATTTATATCGAAAGTTACCTAATACTAACAGTATGCTGGCATAGCATACAGCCGTATTTACTTTTCCTTTTATCTCTAACATCGTTATCTCCTAAGGAGTTCCCAAAAGCGCCAGAAGATCATCGTATCTTCCGTATTCTGCAACATACGCAATGTTTTTCTTAACGGATTCCGGCTCATTTTCAACGATATGTAAAATGTCCTCAATCTGTCAAAAACGAAATCACAGCTTCATTAAACTTGGTCGGTCTCTTATTTGCGATAAAATGTGTCCCCTCGATCAGTACCAGCTTAGCCCCTGAAATGGAGGCTGCTATAAGCCTGGTATGGGATTCCCTGATCATATCCTTAGTTCCGGCAATGACCAGTGTTTTGGCCCTGATTGCCGCAAGCTCTCCAGGCTCAATGTTGGGATCATTTACCATAAGCCCTAAAAGCTCCGCGTTCTTTTTGGCATCCTCGCTTTTTTGTGCAAACTTACTGGCCAGCTTATAACCGATCTCAATCGGGATCTGCGTGCCTCTTTTCACTCCAGCGGTATTTAAGTTCCCACCGTTTAAGATCAGCCTGTCAACATAGTCCGGATAACGCATGGCAAAAATCATCGCGATATTCGCGCCATCCGAAAACCCGAGAATATGCGCTTTGGGGATATGGTGTTCATCCATGAACGCTTTCAGGTCATCAGCAAACTGCCGGATCGTAAAAGGCTCCTCTCCCCGCGGCGTCTTCCCATGGCCCCTGGTATCAAGTGCATATATTTTATACCGCTTGGAGAACTCGTCAATCTGCGCGGCAAAATAGGAACTGTCCTCACCGTTTCCATGCAGCAGTATGATCGGATCTCCCTCTCCTTTTTCTATGTAAAAATGTTTGATGCCCATAGGATATTCTCTCTCTTGTCACCAGATTGGAGCTGCCCCGCTCCCGGCTTTCTCAGCTTTCAACACTTCCGATCTCCGTATAGATCATCCCATTCTTGCCACGTTCAGATCGCATGAGCGAAACCCTTGTCGCAATCATGGATCCTTTTGGCGGATGAGAAACAGGGATCTTCCCACCTCTGCAAGAATACTTTCTTATCAATGTAATGTGAGGTAAAAAGCGCTTTCGATCAAACGGGATACCCTGCTCGGCAAGTTCATGGCGAAGACGCTTTACATACGCTGCCAGCTGCGGATTCTCCTTTAGGCCTACCCAAAACAGATCACCGAAGCTTCCCACCCCATCCAAACTGATCTCCAGGGGCTCGAACTCCACCTGTGACATGGCATCCAACACTTCGTCAGGATTGCCGTAATCACCGATGAATGCCGTTGTAACATGAAGGTTTTCACGCTTGCTGTAATT
>JAEEKC010000240.1 GCA_016282215.1 Lachnospiraceae bacterium | reverse complement strand
GATGGCATGAGACTGGCGAAGGGGCATGCTTCCGTCCGCGCTGATCTCCATCTCCACGTAGATCTTTTCTCCGAACTTTCGGGTGCGAAGAAGGTCCATGCCGATCTCGTCTCCGTTTTGCGCTGCTTTTTGCAAAACAAATTCTTTCAGCCCGTTTTCAAAACTCTCATCACAGGATGCATCGAGCATTTTGCCCACGGCGTCCCGGAAGATGCCGATGGCTACGAACAGGATCACGATGCAGATCACGATACCGGCAAACTGGTCAAGCACGGGATAGCCGTGTCTGGCGGCGATAATGCCGATCAGTGCTCCAACGGACGAAAGCGCGTCCGAACGGTGGTGCCAGGCATCTGCCACAAAAGCCCCGGATTTCAGTTTTTTTGCATAGATGTAAGTGATCCAGAACATCCCTTCTTTGACAAGGATGGAAACCACTGCCGCAACGATGGCTACCATAGAGGGCGTTGCCACATTTTTGTAGCTGCCGCTGAGGATGTTTTTCGCACATCCCAGTCCAATGCCGGCACCCGTGGCAAATAAAATGATCGCCAGCAAAATCGAAGCTACGCACTCTAGTCTTTCATGCCCGTAAGGGTGCTCTTTATCCGCACCTTTTTGTGACAGCATCACGCCGATAAAAGCGATCAGCGTGGCAAACACATCGGATAGTGTGTGCACCGCATCGGAGATCATCGCTGCCGAATGCCCGAAGATCCCCGCGAAGGTTTTAAAGATTGCCAAAAAGATATTTCCAAAGATACCGACTGCTGCCAGCCGCGCGGTGACGCGGGCTTTTTGTTGTCCCATGATTCACTCCTTGTTACTATTCACAGTCTAAAAATTCATATCGGCTGTGAAATAAACTCTTGGTTTACATAACTCTAATCCCACCGTATTTGCGGATCCCAAGCACATTGCAGGAACCTTCCCCAAAGACGGCATCCATCTTCATCTGATACTCCTCTGCCGCTTCTTTTTTCACGAAGGCCTGGATCGTTCCCGCAAAGCCGCCGCCGTGGACTCTTGCCACGCCGTTTTCTCCTAAATTCATCTCCGAAAGCATCAGTGCCACAGCCACATTCTGATGTACGCTGTCTTTGCAGGTGTAGACGTTCTGCAGATATTCGTAAGACGATTTACCCGACGCCGCAACCGCTCTCAGGAACGCCTCGATGTCCCCTGCCTTCAGTGCCGCTGTCTCGGCCTGTACACGTTTATTTTCCTCATAAAAATGCACGGCGCGAAGGAAAGCGCGGTCTCCGCAGTTTTCGCGGATCCTTGCAACATCGTTTAATACGGACTCTTCCGGCACCTGGCCGAGTACTTCTTTATCATAAAGTGCAGCCACGGATTTCATCTCCGCCGGCACCGCCGCATAATCCGGCGTCAGGTCGGCATGGGAGCCTTTTGTATCTGTAATGCAAAGGCAGTATCCGGCTTTTTCCAGATCAAATTCCACTTTTTCTACCACCGGTTCCGCCGGATCGGCAAAATCGATATGGCAGAGGCTGCCGACGCTGCAGGCCATCTGATCCATCAAGCCGCAGGGCTTACCGAAGAAGACGTTTTCTGCGTATTGGCCGATCTGCGCGATCTCTATCGCCGTGATCTTTTCATCATTATACAGACCGGAAAGGCTGGCACCGATGATGGTCTCAAAAGCCGCCGATGAAGACAGTCCGGAGCCGGACAGCACGTCACTTGTCACATAGGCATCAAAGCCACCGATGGCATAGTCCCTGTCTTTCGTACCTGCCAGCACGCCGGCGATCAGGGCCTTTGTCGTTCCCTCTTCCACGTCTTCTTTTGCCGCGCCCAGCGGCACGGTGATCATATCATAGCCTTTGGACAGCACACGTACCTGCGGCGCATCTGTCCTGGCCACCACTGCGATGGCATCGTCACTGATGGAAGCCGCAAGAACCTCGCCTCTTTGGTGGTCCGTATGGTTCCCGCCGATCTCGGATCTGCCGGGTGCCGAGTAGATCTCTGCCTCCTGTTCGCCGTAGAGTGCGGTGAATTCAGCGATAGCTGAGACCAGGCGTTTTTTCTCACGTTCTACGCGCTCAGGTGTGACATAGATGTCGAGCAGTCGTTCGTCGTGATGACCTTCCAGGATTTCCTGGGAAAGAAGTTTTACGTTTTTCATTTTGTTGTGCCTCCTAGATTTGCGATAGTTGTACGCCCCTCATCAGTCAGCTACGTTGACAGCCGTCTCGCCTGCGAAAATTTACATTCCGAATATTCTACGCCCCTCATCAGTCGCCTTCGGCGACAGCTTCCCCACCAGGGGGAAGCCTTTTTATTCCAGTATCTGATCTCTAGTATCTTATCACTTCGATGGATCGATCAGATACTTCTCGTACTCTTCTTCCGGCACGGGTTTGCTGTAGTAATAGCCCTGGATCACTTCGCAGCCAAGTTCCCTCAGTCTGTCCACCTGCGCCTTGCTCTCGGCGCCCTCTGCCAGGGTCACAAAGCCAAGTTCTTTTGCAAGGGAGATGATATGCGAAAGCACTGTAATGTCCTCTTTTCTTTCATCGATTGTCGATACCGGATCCACGAAGCTTTTATCGATCTTCAGGGTATCGATGGGCATTCTGGTCAGCAGGGACAGGGACGAATAGCCGGTTCCGAAATCATCCATGGAAATCTGAAATCCCTTTTCCCGCAGTTGCGAAAGGACGCCCAGCATGTGCTCTGTGTTATCGTAGGTTGCGCTCTCCGTCAGTTCGAAATCGATCAGGTGATGAGGAATGCCGTTTTCATCTACGATCTGTACCAGGTGGTCGATCAGGTCCTCTTCATAGAGGCGTTCTCTTGACAGGTTCACGGAAACCGGATACAGCGGTTTTCCTTCCTCTTTCCATCTGGCCATTGCACTGCACACCTTTTTCAGAACCACGTCATCGATCTCGCCGATGGATCCGTCCCTTTCAAAAAACGGAATGAATTTCGACGGCGGCAAAAACTCTCTTTTTTTATAATTCCAGCGGATCAGCGCCTCCGCGCCCTTCACTTTTTCCGTCCCGATATCAAACTTCGGCTGAAAATACACCACGACTTCATCTTCCCTGATACCGGTTTCCACATAGCCCTTGATGTAATTGCCCCAGCAAATACCGTCATGCAATTTATCAGTATAGATGCT
>JAEEKC010000001.1 GCA_016282215.1 Lachnospiraceae bacterium | reverse complement strand
TGATGCAGTTTTCGAGATCATCCCCATCGATCTCGCCAAGGCAGTAATGGATCATTCCCGTAAGGTATTCCTGATATTTGCCGATCATACCTCGAAAATACATCACGCAGCCCAAGACCGCCGCGATCAATCCCAGCGTGATGATAATGAGCGCACACAATGTCAGGACACTCTTTTTCAGTGGACGGCTCTGCTCTGTTTTCATCTCGTACTCCTTAATATATTATTCGCTTTTCGGCTTCGTATTCTCATATCGGACCTTGCACTCTTAGATGCCTTTTTATTTTATCTTTGCATATTGAAAAAATCAAGTTTTCCGATCACGCTTAAAAAATCAATGCGGCGCCATCTGCTGCGGAGCGGCCATTTTATTTTGCATACTCCTGACATGTTCGAGCGAACGAAGATTTCCCAGTTTTGTGGTAAGGCCCCTCAGGCCTCCTTCAAGATCCTTCCCCACACCTTCCATCGTCATGTTTCCGGATGCGATATAGCGATCCAGTGCCCGGCTTAAGTCCTTATCCTTCCGAAGCTGTTTGCGGACTGCGTAAAAATCAGTCTGCTGTCCCCCATCTCTCTTTTGCGGACATATTTGCAACACCCTCAAGCGACTTATTTTTTACGTCATCACATAATACATAAACGCGGTATTCACGCCATGGATCCCCACCGCATTAATGTTCTTGGCCAGGCCGGCCTCATAGATGAGCCGGTTATCCTCCTTATTTTTCAGGATCTTATCTGTGGCTGCATACCATTTCATGATGGCATCTTCTTTCAGTTCCGGCATGGTATTTCTCCTTTCTGTGAACAGACTTATATATTATAATACCATAGAATCAAGGATTTCGTTGCAAAGATTGACACCTTTTACTGAATACCAAACAAACTCATCTGCTCATATTCCTTCGTGCAGGACAGCTCCGGCATGACTGACTTTAAGATGTCCCGATAGCTTTCATCCCTGCCGATCCAGTCCATGATCCTATCTTTTCCCACAAACAACGGCATCCTGTCGTGGATCGGTGCCATGGACACATTCGCGTCTGTCGTAAGGATTGTGAACCTGTCCGCATTATCATCCAATCTGTAGATACCGCAAAAGTATAATATGCTGCCATCCACGGACCGAAATGTTGCCTTATTCTTCCGGGCATCCCACTCATAGAACCCCGAAGCCGGCACAAGGCACCGGTGGTATGCCAGCGCTTCGGAAAAAGAGGGCTTTACATCTGCAGTTTCAGCCCTTGCATTAAACAAAACGTCCTTTCCCGTAAGCGCCTTAAAACCCCATGCCATCTTTTTCAGGGCCAGCTTTTTTTCTTCATCGCTTTTTAAAAGAACGTGAGCCATATCCTGCGGATGTACATCTGCCATCCCGAAATGCTCCCTGTCATACCCTTCTATGGAAAAATGATCGCCCAGCTCTTCTTTCAGCCGGTCTGCTGTATCATTGTCCCAAAAAAACCTGCAACACATATTCTTGCCTTTCTAATTTATTACCAGGTGTCAAAAAGAACCGTCCCCATTGACACCTGCTTCTTTGCAATGTGTCAAGTGTATTCCGATATGCCCGACTCCCAATATGATCGCGGAAACGATCACGACAAGGTTCAGGGAATACAGTCCTAAAAGAAGAACTGCGATGACAGGAAGGGAAGCCCCTGCCACCGGAAATCCGGCAAAGGAACTGTACTGATCTTTCAATGTTCGTTCACTTCTAAAATACCGGATCCAATAGCATTCATACAGTATCATGATGACCAGCGCTGCGAAGCACATGATGATCCTCTGATCGTAAAGCACTCCCTGCGGCAGCAATTTTATATAGGGATTGAGCGCCGGAAAGATCAAAAGTGCGCAAGTAACTAACACTTCCCCGGCCCTTTCAAACAAAAGCAGGATCTTATTCTCTTTTGCCGCAATTTCATCATAACCTTCCGGTTTCGCTTTTGCTCCCCAGTATATGTTCGGAACGAAAAGCATCAACAAAAACACAAATCCCGTGATGCAGAATCCGAATCTGTAGGGTTTATTCTCCCCAAACGCCAGCGTGCTCAATCTGATACTGCTGATCACATCTCCATAATGAGCTTTCAGCCTTCCCGTCATCAGGTCAGGGTTATCAAGATCCGTATGATAGGAACCATAGATGCCCATGATCTTATCCGCATTGCACCTTGCGTAAGCATCTATAAAGTTGGATGTCATATAGGATTCTCTTATGGCTGAAATGCCATCATGGTTTGCGTCATCCGATCGGAATGCTATTCCCTGATCAATACATTCCTGCGCCAGACGATACTGCTCGGAATCTTCAAGACCATGATCAGCAAGATACGCAAGATATCTCGGTCCGGTCGTATCATACTGATGCCCCACATCCGTTCCATAAAAAACAGTCTGCGGACACTGCTGCTTTATCTCATGCCAAAACTCATAATAGTACTCGTTGCCGCTTTGGGTCCCCTGAATGTCTTCAAACAGCTGATCTATGATCTCATCCGAGTCCTCATGCATCCACAGATTCAGGTATTCGGCCGTAAAATACGGAAGTTCAACAAAAAGTGCCCGGTAACCCTTATCGTAATACTCTTTCCATAACTTAAATTCGATATCGTAGTATGCCTTTAACCCATGTGCTTCGCCATAAAGCGCGATTTTTGTATTTTCATCGGGATAGACATCTTGCGCCCTGTCCAATGCAGACAAAGTGAAGCTTAATATCACGACTATGATAAGCGTCGAAAATGCAATGATCGTTTTTATCCTGTTTTTCATCATCCTGTCGACACCCTATTCTTCCGAAAAATCCGTATCCATTGCCAATTGTAACTGATAGTCAGGATAAGCCTTCTGTACATCGTCAAAAATACCCTGATATTCGCTCTTCCTGTCCGTGGCATCAAAACTGATGACAATATCAAATCTCATGGTCTTCTTTTCCTTATCCATGTAGAAGCCATGCATCTGTAATACATGCGGATGGGAAAAAACGATTTGTGAAACTCTCTTTTTCGCTTCGATGATCTCTTCGTCCCTGGTGTTCACCGAATATACGCCAATGGCAGTCAGGATGACCTGATACTCTGCGTATACCTTCATCTGAATGTTTCGTATCAGCTGATCCAGCTGATCTGCGGAATAGGTATCCGGCACTTCTATATGAACCGACCCGTTCCATGCCTCAGGTCCGTAATTGTTCAGCACCAGGTCATATGCGCCCTGTACATCAGGAAATGAGACTACGGTTTCCTTGATACTCCTGGCCAGCTCAGGATCGTTCCGTTCACCGAGGATCTGCGAAATCGTCTCACGGAGCATCTCAAAGCCGGATTTTATGATCACAAGAGAGATGATCGCGCCAAGCCAAGCTTCCAGAGAAATATGAAAGATCAGAAAAATCCCCGCTGCCAAAAGTGTCGATGCCGATATGACCGAATCAAGCGTGGCATCTTCCCCCGAATTGATCAGTGATGAAGAGTTGACTTTTTTCCCGACTCTCTTTACATACTGACCCAATACGATCTTTACAACAACCGCCACTGCAACGATGACCAGGGATACAGCTGAATAGTCCGGCGTGTCCGGATGAATGATCTTCTTTACCGACTCGATCAGAGATGTTACGCCGGCATACAGCACAATGACCGATATGATCATGGCGCTTAAGTATTCAATGCGTCCGTATCCGAAAGGGTGCTTTTTATCCGGTTCGCGTCCGGCCAGTTTGGTACCGATGATCGTGATCAAAGAACTTCCCGCATCTGAGATATTATTCACGGCATCCATGACTATGGCAATGGAATGACTGGCAAACCCGATGATGGCTTTAAATGCGGCAAGCAGCACATTCGTAACAATTCCGATAACGCTCGCCCGTACTATCGTTTTTTCTCTTGTATTCTCGTTCATTTCAGATTCCTCTCATCTTTACGCTTACTGCTGAAACCCACAGTTCCCCTTTGTCGGGCCGTCATCCCCGGACTCATAATGTGCCCGAAAGGCCATATTGATATCCCTGATCTCACGTTTTCCGTCTATGTAGTCCTGATACATATCGATCAGCCCGCTCGCACAGCCATCACACGACCCATTCACGTTCCCGATGGACTCCGCAACGATCCGTTCCCGTTCCTCTCTTGTTGTGTCTTTGATCAAAATGCTCATCCC
This sequence comes from Lachnospiraceae bacterium, assembly GCA_016282215.1. Taxonomy (GTDB): domain Bacteria; phylum Bacillota; class Clostridia; order Lachnospirales; family Lachnospiraceae; genus RGIG7926. The sequence goes on along the minus strand of JAEEKC010000001.1, from coordinate 1,112 downwards.
TGATTCCTTTCTTTCTTTGGGTGTTTATGGGTTGTCAATGGGGACGGTTCTTTTTGACAACCTCGCAACACAGGTTGTCAAAAAGAACCGTCCCCTTTGACAACCTCGCGTTCTTTCAACACGCTGAAAATAAAATAACTTGTCAGCAACAAAAGACCTACCGGCAAAAGCGCCGTGATCCCCAGTATCGTTAAGACAGATCCCTCCTGGCCGAGTGTCAGAACATATCTGCTCCCGTAATGCTGCAGCACCATTTCCTTTGCCAGGGCAAACCCGAGAAGATTTCCTACGGCCGTGCCACACAGGATCGTCAGTAAAGGCATGCCGAAAAGTCCGCCTTTTCGCTCCACCGTCCATTTGATCACCGGGATCAGCGCAGCGCCCAGTACAAGCAATGTAAGAATATAGATCACGCTGACCACAGTCCTGTCCGACTCTCTCTTTTGAACCACACCCTCCTGTGCTTTGTCAAATCTTTCATCGATCTTTTTTTCCGCCTGCTTGAAGGCATATTCCTTGGAACTGTCCTTTTCCCCTATGAAGGCATCCGACAAAAGCGCCGAAGCGATAAACTCCTCCGGGAATCCGGAAAGCCGCTCCCTCAGGCCTGCCTCTGCGTCCTTTTCCACCTGTGCATCCACCTGTGTTTTTGCCTCTTCCAGAAAAAGAGCACGCAGATCAGTGTCTTCCTGCGTCTGCTTATTTACATACGCCAGCGGATCTATGCCATCCGGCACATACTGCCCGTCAGCGAACTGCTCCATGAGCATCTCCGGATCCAAAGCCGACTGTATGTTTTGATCGGCTGCAAAGAACCCGCAGGCGAATGCTGTCAGGACTGCCAGCAACAACGCAGCAAGCCCGTAACCGATCCCCTCTCTGCTTGATGCCCTCTCTTTTTCCGGCTGTTTCATTTCCGGCTGTTTACTTTCCGTTGTTTCATTTTCTTTTGCCATGTCTTATATTTCTTCCTTTCGTATGATTATATATCTTTTCAAAGTTTATGGTACCTGCCCCCCCGGCACCTAAAGGTTGTCAAAAAGAACCGTCCCCATTGACAACCCTTTGATACCTAATAGCCCAGGAATCCCTTCAGCTTTTCGTCGGGGAGT
>JAEEKC010000239.1 GCA_016282215.1 Lachnospiraceae bacterium | reverse complement strand
TGCCGGCAAAAACCAGGTCGGTGCATTCAGCGCTGTCATAAAATAGGCATTTCCGTCATTCGCCGGATCCGTCATAAACAGTGTCTGCGTATTTGTATAAAGTTGATTTCTTCCATACAGAAAACCGAAGGTCCGAAAGAAGGTCTGCGAAAAGTCAGCCTTCACGAAATCCCTCACTAAAAAAACGAAAACCAGCACTGCGTTCGTCACCAGATATGGCAAAAGCAGGCGTTGCGCTTTTCCTTTGATCTGTGTTTTGATGGGTTTCGTTCCCGGCTGCCATAAAAAACCGGATAAGACAAAAAAGACCGGCACGTAAAACATACCGCCCCAGAAATTCACTCCCATGACAGAAAGACCAACATGATTCATCATGACAATGAGCATTGCAAGGAATCTGACCAGATCGATCCAGTCCTGCCGCTCTCTTGTTTCTTTCCCCGAATCCGTCAATGATACTCCCTCATGCAACCGGTTTTTCCCTGCAAAACCTTTCTCGATACAAACTATCAAACCGGTCACTCTCAATTTATGATCTGCTCAAGCTTTGTCCTCTCATCCCGGACCTTCTGCTCATTCTGCCTGCTGAAAAGGCTTACTCTTTCTCCCGCAGTTTCACGGCCACAGCATTCGATAATGCGATCCCCGGCTCTTCCACGAACTTCTTCATCAGCATCGATACACCAATGGTCACCGCCAGTGTCAGGATATAGTTCGCAATGGCTATCACATGATAATTGACATACGGCTGCAGCGCCAGATAAAAGCCGCAGGAAAAAGTACACAGAATAAAGAAATGTGTCAGATAAAAACCGTAACTGCAGCGGTTCAGCCAGGTCACGAATTTCTTTGACAAGGCTTTTTTCAATGGCTCCAAATGCAGCACTGCGTATAGCACGCAGGAAGAACCCAGGATATAATACTCGATCACCTTCACGGGAATGTGCTCATAGATCGTGCCCTCTAAACGCTCCCCCATGGGTGGGAAGGAGCCGAGAAACATACCAAACAAAAAGAGCAGCCACATCAGAACCGGGAATATTTTCCACGACATGATCTTTTGCACCCATACAGGCGGACGGTAGGTCAGGTCGCAGACAATGCAGCCTAAAAGGAAGGGAAGAAAATCCGTCCGGATCCCCAGGATACATGCAACCACATAGGCAATATACCGCGCATTGGAATTTCCCATCAGCGACAGGATTGCCGCCACAAGAAGGGTTCCAAAAAACTCATAATAGATAAACCAGAGCGGGCCGTTATACTTATTCAGCCCCGTAGCAAAACAGCCCCAGACAGCCTCAAAGACTGCCGCGGGAAGAGAAGGCGAAAACTGATTATAATTTCCGAAATACACGCTCGTTCCCGCCAGCGCCGTCGCCTGTGCATTGGCAAAGAGGCCGAGTTTCATCAGGATATAGATCGCAATATTCGCCGTCAGGATCGGGAAAACAAGGCGCAGATACTTTTTGATGGCGCCGCTTGTCAAAGACCGCTTATCCCCGGTCAGAAAGAACCGGTAACCCACAAAGAAACCGCTGATGGTCATAAACATGCGGACGCCGAATTTTCCGCCCATGATCAGGTTCAGCGGCGTGCTTCCAACAAAGTATTCCAAAGCCGGCAGATGGTACTCTTCCGGGCGCAGGGAATAAAAGCCTGCATAGAATGCATTGATGAAATGAAAATTGAAGATCATCATGCAGGAAAACACCTTCAGGCCATCAATATAATCCAGTTTTTCCGGTTGTTTCTTTCCTTCGCTCATACTCTCTTTCGCTACCACTCAGTCAGCAGTTTTTTTCCGTTTTCATACCAAATCTGATACTGCATTTTTTTAATGTTCTTACTGTTTTAAGCTTCGCTGATTCCGGTTTTGCTGTTCTTCACAGCCTTTTCCGATTCGCGGATCACCCTGCAATAAAAATACAGGATCATAAGCAGTCTGACCATTGCCGCCCAGGATAAGGGAAGGAAACTCTCACCCCTGAAAAATGCTGCGCCGGGCAGGAAATCCAGGATCATTTCGGCAATGGCAAGATAATAATACTTCGGATATACCATTACAAAACATAAGGACAATACCATGGTCAAAAGGCCTGCCCTTTCATCCATCCCGGGGCAGATATAGGTCAGTACCCATCCTGCAAGCAGGACGACTGTCAGCAGCCTTATTGCAGCAGTATGATCATCCGTCAGCTTCCCTTCACCTGCCGCGCGCTCTGCCCTGCCGGCCTTACCTGCTTCATCAGTTGTCTTTTTCTCAAATCCCTGAAGATACTCTCTCGCCCATGCAAGCAGTGCCACTGCCGCTGCCAGCGTTAATGCCAGCCCTGCTTTTTCATATTCCGGAACAAAAGCGTCAGGTCCGATCAGCTGATAGATATTCGGAAAATGATAGGACAAAAGTTTCTGCGGCCTGTAGGCATTGATCAGCCTGCTGACCGTGGATAAAAACAGCGGAAGGTTCTGCATCCTCGTCAGGATATAAGGACTGCAGCCCGCCGCCAGTAATGAGCTGACGACCGCAGGCACACGGTTTTTCCGAAAGGCAAAGATCAAAGCCAGCAGCATGAATGAAAGCCAGATCCCATCTCCGCTTTTGGCCATGGCGCTCCCCATTGCCGTAACAGGCGACAGGAACAGCACACTGTAGGTCAGATAGCCTTTCCGCTTTGCGCCGGTGAGCAAAAATACATAGAGTCCGCCCAATGCCGCCATCAGGATATCGGCACTGATGGAAACCGAGAGCATGGGATCTGCCATGCCGCCGAGCAGGTTCACCTCCACGTCGTAAGGGCCGTTGATCATCCAGAGCTTACTGCGCAGCAGGATCCCGAAGACGATCGTAAATACAAGAAGCAGGATGTCGATGGGTGCGATCTTCCATTTTCCGATTCTGTATTCAGTTGTGATAAATGAGGTCAGTTTTTCGTCCATATTTCCCTCATACAATACCGTCCGTGATCCGCCATCAGCCCCAAAAACAGGATCGTATAAACCGCCAGCGGGAAGATATTGTTCTGTGCCAGATAGATCGTATACCCCGCAAAGGAACACAGCACAGTCAATACCGGTATATAGAGTTTGTCCGGTTCATAAAAAAAGTAAGCAATTGCTAACACATCCACTAGGATCGCATAACGTTCATGCATATGGGGCAGGAAAAATACCACTGTCATTGTCAGGAGCATTCCCATCCGCAGGATCAGTTTTTCATTCAGCTGATATTTCTTAAAAGCAAAAATATAAAGCTCTGCCATCAGCACCGCTAATGTCACATAGATCCCGGCATCCGCATATTCGATCAAAAAAGCATCCGTTCCGAACAGCTGGTAGATATTGGGGAATTTATGGGACAGTGCGTAGATATCCATCAGGCCGCCGGCCTGGAAGAAATACACCGTCAAAAGTTCCCAGAAATCCTTGCCCGCGATCAGCGCCGGGATCATGCCGACGATATACATCACCGGTACAAAAATGAAATGCCACAGTTTCACTTTTTTCTTCATCCAGAAGATTACGTATAAGGGCAGGATAAAGAAGGTCTGCAGTTTAAAGGCAAAAGCGATGCCGTAAAAGATCATGGAAACCGCCGGCTTGTCTTCAAGCATAAAATAGATCGACCACAAGACAAACGAAGTGAATATAATATCACACTGCGCCCACATTGCGCTGTTTGCGATCACTGTAGGGGCCAGTAAAAGTGCACCATAGGCAAAGATCGATGTCCGCCAGTTCTTTGTATGATGAAACGTGATCGCCATCACTGCAAAAGCAGCGGAAAAATCGAACAGGATCGATACGATCTTCATCAAAAGCAGGGTATTTAAGAAGGGACAGATACTGATAAAGGAAAGGATCGTCAGATAAGGCGTGGTATAATCCACATATTCAAATTCGGCAGCCAGTCCTTTGATCCCGCCGCCGGCCTGCCGGAGAATGGCAACCCAGGGTTCAAAGAACATTTTATAGTCACCGGCCACGATGTTACGAAGGACAAAGCGGACATAACAGGCGATGGCCGAAATAAGTAAAAACAAAAGGATTTCACCCCAGCGAAGCTGCCGAAGCGACGTCTTTTTATTTGTATGTGTATAGTTCGTTGTAACTTCCCTGTTCATATCTCTATCTCTTCCCGGGTACAAACTGGTACAGAGTGATCAGCGTCCGACGGAAGGCTGTCCAGGCGGGATGCGGCATGTCATTTTCACGAAGTGCCCGGTAGAGTTCCTTTAATGAGCCCAGATATCCGCCAATATTTCCCGTCGATGTGGAAGAGGCACCGTGGAACATATGTACCTGTACTTCCGGCAGATAGGACAGGCGGATCTTACCGTCCTTTAAGATCCGGATCATAAATTCATAATCTGCCGCGATCCGGTAATCAATCTTGTAATCTCCGTAAGTCTCAAAAACTTCTTTTTTCAGATACATGGTGGGATGCGCCGCCATCCATCCGGTGTTCAGATTTCCTTTACCCATACGCCAGCGCCGCACAACTCTGCCTTTTTCATCGATATAATCCATGGCACTATGTACGCCGTCAGTGCCTTCCCTTTGAATGATATCCACCATATCCGAGAGCACATGGGTACTTGCAAAACGTTCATTCATGATCCCGATGATATCACCGGTGCACATGGCGATGCCTTTATCAAGCGCATGATACAGTCCCTTATCCGGCTCCGATACCCATTTCATCGTGCCGCCGGGACGGTCTTTCATCTTCTCTTCCACCTTGGCAAGGAATTCCACACTGCCGTCAGTGGAACCGCCGTCAACCACCACATATTCCAGATTTTCATAGTCCTGCTGCAGGATCGTCGCCGCGCTCTGCTTTAAATGCGGCAGGTCATTATAGGACATACCGATGACGGTAACTTTCGGTAAACTCTTTTCCATGCTTATCTCCGTTAACTATGTCATATCGAAAGCATTATTTCACATCCCTCGACTTGATCTTCAGGATTCCCATGAAGAAACTGGCAAAAACCGTTTCGATACCCACTTCGATCAGGGTGGCCGCAGGAAGCACGATCCTCATCAGCGCCTCCGGTTCCATCTGCCTGAATCCGGTGCTCCTCCAGGAAAACAGGGCAACAACGGAGATCACGATCCCGGCAAGCGTCACGATGGCACCTGCGAAAATACCCTTATCTTCACCGATGGATACGATCTTATCGAGGGAAGGATCTTCCGGGATGAAGTGAGACCGTTGGGCATAGAGTTTGGTGAACAGATAATAATAGATCATGTTCAGCCCGACGATGATCGCCATCATGCAGTACAGCAATGTATGGATACTGAAGTGTACCAGTCCGATGGAAAACTGTCCAAAGGACAGAATGCCGCCGAACACCAGACCGACAATGAACAGGAACAGGCCCGGATATAAAAACAGCCACTTCGGGGAATACATGAACAAAAACTTCAGATGCCGCCAGCCGTCCCTGAAGGAACGCAGATGCGGCGGGCGGGAACGTCCGTCTTTCTTCAGCGTCGTCGGTACTTCGCAGATGCGAAGATGCGCCAGTTCGCTCATAACCACCATTTCGGATGCATATTCCATACCGGTGGTCTTCAGACCCAGCCCTAAGATACTCTCTCTGTTATAGCCTCTCAGACCGCAGTGGAAATCACGGATATCACTTTTAAAGAAAATCCGTCCGATGGTGGAAAGCACCGGGTTTCCGATATATTTATGGGACCAGGGCATGGCACCCTTTTCAATACCGCCTGCGAACCGGTTGCCCATAACCAGTTCGTAGCCTTCCCGCAGTTTTTCCACGAAAGGCATCAGATGCTCAAAATCGTAACTGTCATCGGCATCACCCATGATCACGTATTTCCCGTAAGCATTCTCACAGCCGCAGATCAGCGCACTACCATAACCCTTCTGCTCAGCATGGACAACTCTTGCGCCCAGTCTTTCTGCAATCTGAACGGATCCGTCATCGCTGCCGTTATCGGAGATCAGCACTTCTCCGTCTACTTTATATTGCTCAAGAAAACCCTGCGCCTTGCGGATACAGATCTCCAGTGTTTCCGCCTCATTTAAGCAGGGCATGAGGATTGTCAGTTCACACATGCTCTTTTCCTTTTTGTATTGATCAAACGTTCTATATTCCGCTTTTCAAAGCGGGCTTTATTCAGTCATATTGGGGTTGCCTGCCGCTTCATCCCCAACATTTATGATTATATCGCAAAATAGCCAAAAAAACAACCCAAAGGGTGGGGAATGGAGCGGACACTTACGAGCCTTCCCCTGCGAGCCGTTTATACAGCTTCACATAGTTTTTCGTACAGTCTGCCTTATCATAGAGTCCGGCACGGGCGCGGCAGGATTTTTCACTGAAAGGATGTGTCTCGCAGACCTGTTCAATAGCCGCAGCCAGCGCATCAAAATCCCCCTTCGGTACCACGATCCCGCAATCCTTCGCCAGGGATTCGCTGCTGCCGCCGGTATCAAAAGTGACCACCGGCGTTCCGCAGGCCAGGGCTTCTAAGTTAGTGGTGGGAAAATTGTCCTCCAGCGTTGCATTGACATAGACATCCGCACCGCGATACAGACTTGCCAGCGCCTTTACTGACTCGGTCCGTGTGATGGGCAGCACTCTGCCGTTTTTATACTTTTGCTTAAAAAGCTGGGCCTGGGGTTTATTCAGACCCACGATCTCGATGGTATAGTTCGCCGGCAGAAACTGAGCAAGCCGCTCAAAATAGGTCAGGCCTTTTCTCTCCTCCCACTGGTTTGCCACAGCCAGTACCCTTCTGTGCGAATAACCCGCATACTGTTTTTTCTTCAGGGCAAGCTCTTTTTCCGAAAACGGCCGAAAGACGTCAAGGTCGATCCCGTTGTGGATCACTTCCACGGGATAATCCGAAAGATAGGACTTCCCGACAAGATCCGCCAGCCAATGCGAAGGCGTCACAATGGTGAGGTTTTTCACACCGGTATAGGCGTTCTTTTTTGCCACCCAGTTCTTTTTACTGTTATCTTTAAACAATGCATAGGGATAAGCGCTGCGATGGATCGGACAGTCATGGCAGCCTTCTTTCCAGCGGTCACAGGAAAGGGAAAGCATATCTTCGCCCTTGATATCTTTCTGCCCACTCTCCGCCTGCATCCTTTTTGCCCAGGGCTGGACATAATCAAAATAGGCGCAATGTCCCGTAAACGACCAGCAGTCATGCAGCGTCCAGACAACAGGAATGTCCGCTTTTTTCAGATAGGAAAAGAGCAGCTCTGTCTGGAGATAAAAACCATGAATGTTATGAAGATGGATGATATCCGGCTTGATCTCCTCTAACCAGGCAATAAACTTTTTCGTGCTCGAAGCGGATCCGAAGCCCGCACCGCCCTGAAAGAAGTTTTTCAGAACATGTGCGCCGAAATCCGGCAGATTCCCTATCGTGGCGCCCTCTATCCCTTCCGGAATGCCGCCTCTTCCGGCCGCAACAAAAGGCACATCGCCACTTCGGAGCAGCTCCGCATACAGGTCCGCTGTGATCCGGCCAACGCTGCCGCGGCCGTAAAATGTGTTGACGATAACGATCTTCATAACAAATCCCTTAATCATCTATCCGTACTGTTCTGACCCGGTATGCTGCCGTTTGCAAACAGGATCATGTTTTGGTATACTCTGGTTATATCATAACAGGAGAATGCCCATGATCATCATACAACCAATCGGCGGATTATGCAATCGAATGCGGGCGATCGGATCGGCAATGATCCTCGCGGAAAAACGAGGCGAAAAGGTACATATCTATTGGAAGGTGGCCCCGGAGCTGGGCTGTCCTTTTGAAGAACTGTTTGAAAAGCCGGCAGCTTTTTCGCTGGTCAATTACCACTCCGACTATTATCTGCCCAAAATATTCCGTCAGCTCACAAGCAGAAGGCTCGGCAATGATGAGATCCGCTCTGTCAGAACCGGCGAAGGCCTCCCGGATGATTTTATCAAAACCCTCCCCGGAAGGCTCTATATTGCCACAGAAGAGCATTTCTATCCGAACCGGGATTATTCCGCCTTCGTGCCGCAAAAACGCCATCTCGACAAAGTTTCAGCCCTTACAGGACCTGCAAGCCATCTGATCGGCGTTCATATCCGCAGAACCGACAACAAACCCGCTATCGGAAAAAGCTCCACGGACGCTTTTCTGGCCGCCATGGAAGCCGAGATCGCAGCGGATCCCGATGTCCGGTTCTACCTTGCCACAGACGATCTTTCCGAAGAAAAAACGCTGCGGGAGCATTTCCCCGGCCGGATCATCTCCAACGAAGGCAGAGATCTGTCCAGAGACTCTGTGACAGGCATTCAGGACGCTCTTGTCGATCTGTACAGCCTTTCCCGCTGCAGCAAGATCATCGGAAGCTTTTATTCATCCTTCACGGATTTAGCAGCAGATATCCGCGGGATCCCACTGATCGTGGCCGGGGAAGAAAAAGCATAAAGCACTTTATAAAAATCTGATGCATAAAAAAACAGCCGGCATTTGCCGGCTGCTTTTGCTATCTTGTTGAACCGTAATCCGTTCCGTCAATATTGACCGAACGGTCATCCTGTACTACCGCGATGTAGGTCTTGCCCGGATTCATCTCGATCTGCGTCAGATCATCATAATAAAACCTGGTCGGACTGTAATCGCCGTTCTTTCCCCAGCGAACGTGGATCGCTTTACCCTTTGTGATGTAATATCCGTCATGGGTATCATCATGGGCCTGGAATGCCAAGTATCCTTTCGCATCACGTACTGCATAAGTTGCAAACTGGATCAGGATATTTTCAAAGGTCAGCTGTTCGCCTGTCGTACCGTCGATCTGGCTCTTCTCATAGAGATTTTTCTTGTACAGCCCGGTCTCCGGATCATAGGTCAGGGAAGACTTCGTATAAGGGAAGGCCTTTGCCAGGCTTACTTCCTTTGCGTCAAAACTTCCGTTTGCACTGCTCAGATCATTTCCGCCGTTATGATTGAAAAGGAAATGATCCGCATGGAAATTATCCATATTGTGCTTGAGCGGATAGCCAAGTTTATCGCACTGTTCCACAACCTTCGGACCACTGGTATATGCGTTATGCGGAACAACCTTGTCCGAAGTCCTGTAGAAAGCATTGCTGCCCGGTGCGCTGCTGGTGGAATTGACCGCACATCCCGTGATGTTATAGACATCCGGACGGCTGATCACATCAGCCAGATAGAACGGACCACCGAAATGTACCAGAATGGGATCCCATTCCAGCGCCCAGTATACATAGTAATCACGGCAGCTTCTGACATTTCCGAGTGTTTCGATCTCATGCCAGTCTTCAATGATCGCCATCTGTCTGGACATATCTCCCTCTTCCATGCACTCATACAAAACACCGGCTCTTCCGATACCGTACTGCGGCTGTGCCTGTTTATCGGTAGGAAGCATGATCGCCATGGGTCTTTGCTTGTAGACCTTTTTGGAAATGATCTCACCGGTAAGTGAGGAATACTTCTTTCCATCCGGCAATTCTTCACCGGGCGCAACCTGATCGGTCACGATCTCCTGAAGCGGTTCTTCCGGTGCGGATGACTCAACAGGTTCTGTCACCACCGGCTCTACCGGCTCCTGCACCTCTTCTTTTTTTCCGCAGCCGGGAAGAAGCATGGCCGTCACCGCTGCAAGCAGCAGCAGCTTCTGAAACTTTTTCATAAAAATTCCTTTCTTAATTGATCACCAGTTATCGGCTCCCTATAGTCACATCGGGCCTCTCACTGCCAATTGATCACCAGTTATCGGCAGGAGATCATTCATCCGAACCATCATCAGCAACATCTTCGGACTCTTCTGAGACAGTGATCTCTTCTTCCTCTAAAACATCTGCCTGCTCATCCGTCATTTCATCATATGACAACACATCCTCATCGGCTGTTTCGTCTGCTGCTTCAAATTCATCAAGTGACAGCAGGGTATTTTGCTGATAATCCGTGGAAAGTACCACATCATGATAACGCCGCATACCTGTTCCGGCCGGGATCAGTTTACCGATGATGACATTTTCCTTCAATCCGATCAACGGATCAACTTTACCCTTGATCGCCGCTTCCGTCAGAACCTTGGTGGTTTCCTGGAAAGATGCAGCTGACAGGAAGGAGTTCGTCGCAAGTGCGGCCTTGGTGATACCGAGCATCACACGAATGCCCTCTGCCGGCTGTCTGCCTTCTGCAACAAGTCTTTCGTTTGTGTCTTCAAAATCAAGCACATCCACCATCGTGCCGGGCAGGAATTCAGAATCACCTGCGGTTTCGATACGGATCTTTTTCAGCATCTGACGAAGGATCACTTCGATATGCTTATCGGCAATATCTACACCCTGTGTCCTGTATACGGACTGTACTTCACGGATCATATAATCCTGTACAGCACGGATACCTTTGATCTTCAACAGATCATGAGGATTCACGCTACCTTCCGTCAGTTCGTCACCGGCCTCGATCGTGGTAACGCCTACCTGCGGGATCTTTACCTGAGAACCGTAAGGGATCAGATAAGCCTTGGACTCACCGGTTTCCTTGTTGGTTACAACAACTTCTCTCTTCTTCTTGGAATCCCTGAACTCTGCCTCACCGCCGAACTCAGCGATGATAGCAAGTCCTTTCGGTTTACGTGCCTCAAAGATTTCCTCTACACGGGGAAGACCCTGTGTGATATTGCTACCTGCCACACCACCGGTATGGAAGGTTCTCATGGTCAGCTGTGTACCGGGCTCACCGATGGACTGTGCTGCAATGATACCGACTGCCTCACCGACCTGTACTGCCTCACCGGTTGCCATGTTGGCGCCGTAGCACTTCGCACAGATACCGTTGTGGCAGCGGCAGCCGAGAATGGTACGGATTTTCACTTCCGTAATGGGCTGTCCGTCTGCATTCACGCCTTTTTCGATGATCCTGCGCGCTCTGGACGGTGTGATCATGTGATTGGGTTTCACAATGATCTCGCCGTTAACGTCTTTGATCTCCTCACAGGATACACGGCCTGTGATACGATCCTGAAGTGTTTCGATATTTCTCTTGCCATCCGAGAAAGCATGTACTACCATGCCGGGGATCTCGCTCCTTCCTTCAGAGCAATCCTTCTCACGGATGATCAGTTCCTGTGATACATCCACCATACGACGGGTCAGATAACCCGAGTCGGCGGTACGGAGTGCTGTATCGGACAGACCCTTGCGGGCACCATGCGCTGACATGAAGTACTCCATCACGTCAAGACCTTCACGGAAGTTGGACTTGATGGGGAGCTCGATGGTCTTACCAAGCGTGTTGGCCATCAGACCACGCATGCCGGCCAGCTGTTTGATCTGCTCGTTGGAACCACGGGCACCGGAATCAGCCATCATAAAGATGTTATTGTAAGTATCCAGGCCGTTGATCAGCACATTTGTCAGTTCCTTATCCGTTGCATCCCACTGTTCTACAACAGCACGATAACGCTCGTCATCTGTCAGACGTCCTCTGTTGTACTCGGCAATGACCCTGTCCACAAATGCCTGCGCTTCATCCAGCATTTCCTGCTTGCGGGACGGCACTGTCATATCGGAAATGGATACGGTCATAGCCGCTCTGGTGGAATACTTGTAGCCGATAGCTTTTACTTTATCAAGCACTTCAGCGGTCCTGGTTGCGCCATGTACATTGATGACACGCTCAAGGATCTTCTTTAAGTCTTTTTTCTTTACCAGATGATTGATCTCAAGTACCAGCTCATTCTCCGGAACGGATCTGTCTACAAATCCCAGATCCTGCGGGATGATCTCATTAAACAGGCACCTTCCGAGTGTAGAAACAATCGTTCCCTGTGCAACGGTTCCGTCCGGACGCTTTTTCTCGACACGGACACGGATCGGTGTCTGCAGCTTGATCGCACCGTTCTCATAGGCCAAAAGTGCTTCATTGACATTTTTGTACGCACCCTTGACATACTGCGGAAGATCTTCATCGCTGATCTTAAGGGACATGCCATTCTCGCCCTTGATGGGTACGCCGTCCTCATCCTCTACACGGATCTGTGTCAGATAGTAAATACCGAGCACCATATCCTGGGAAGGCACAGCCACCGGACCACCGTCAGAAGGCTTGAGCAGGTTGTTCGGAGAGAGCAGAAGGAATCTGCACTCTGCCTGTGCCTCAACGGAAAGCGGAAGATGTACCGCCATCTGGTCTCCGTCGAAGTCCGCATTAAATGCCGTACATACAAGGGGATGCAGTTTGATCGCCTTACCTTCTACCAGGATCGGCTCAAATGCCTGGATACCCAGTCTGTGAAGTGTAGGAGCACGGTTCAGCATAACCGGATGCTCACGGATCACATCTTCAAGCACATCCCAAACCTGGCTGTCGAGTTTCTCAACCAGTTTCTTTGCATTCTTTACATTCTGGGAAATACCTCTTCCCACAAGCTCCTTCATAACGAAGGGTTTGAATAGCTCGATTGCCATTTCCTTCGGCAGTCCGCACTGATAGATCTTCAGTTCGGGACCTACCACGATAACGGAACGGCCGGAGTAGTCAACACGCTTACCGAGAAGGTTCTGACGGAAACGACCGCCTTTACCCTTCAGCATATCGGACAGAGACTTCAGCGCTCTGTTGCCGGGGCCGGTTACCGGACGGCCTCTTCTGCCGTTATCGATCAGCGCATCTACCGCTTCCTGCAGCATACGCTTTTCATTCCGGACGATGATCTCAGGAGCATTGAGCTCCATCAGTCTGTTCAGACGGTTATTTCTGTTGATGATCCTTCTGTACAGATCGTTTAAGTCACTGGTCGCAAAACGGCCGCCGTCAAGCTGTACCATAGGACGAAGATCAGGCGGAATGACGGGGATCACATCCATGATCATCCACTCCGGACGATTACCGCTCTCACGGAAGGCTTCGATCACTTCAAGTCTCTTGATGATCCTTGCTTTCTTCTGACCGTTCGCATCTGCCAGCTCTTCACGGAGCGCTTCGGAATCCTTCTCAAGATCGATCTCCTTTAACAGCTCCTTGATCGCCTCAGCACCCATGGATGCACGGAAAGCACCATAGCCGTATTTTTCTTTTGCTTCCTGATAATCCTTCTCAGACAGGATCTGCATCTTCTCAAGATCCGTTTCACCGGGATCCAGTACGATGTAAGATGCAAAATACAAAACCTTTTCCAATACCCTCGGGGACAGATCCAGGATCAGACCCATGCGGGAAGGAATTCCCTTGAAGTACCAGATATGGGAAACAGGAGCAGCCAGTTCGATATGGCCCATCCTTTCCCTGCGGACGCTGGACTTTGTTACCTCAACGCCGCACTTATCACAGATCACGTCTTTATAGCGGCCTTTTTTGTATTTACCACAGTAGCATTCCCAGTCCTTGGAGGGTCCGAAAATCCTTTCACAAAACAGACCTTCGCGTTCAGGTTTCAGTGTACGGTAGTTGATCGTTTCAGGTTTGGTTACTTCACCATGCGACCATTCCCTGATCTTTTCGGGAGAGGCAAGACCAATCCTGATCTTGTCAAAACTCACCGGTTCGTATGCTTCATTCCTTGTGTCTGCCATTGCAGTTCTCCTTTATGAATATAGTCAATCTCCCGGGATCTGATTACTCCTGATTCCCATCTCCGTAATTGTCATCATCAGCGTCGTCTTCATAACCTGCTGCATAACCGTAGTCATCATCAGACTCCGCATCGACCATTTCTTCCGAGTCCTCATCGAATCTCTGGATGGAAGCACCGCCACTTGCCTTGAATTCTCTCTCGGCATTGTAAGAACCTCTGTTGCTTCCTTCCATATCATCGCGAAGGCGCGCCCCCGGTTTGGAGTAATCCAGGTTCTCTTTCAGTTCCACAACCTTGTTGTTTTCATCCAGAACCTTCACATCCAGACAGAGTGACTGCAGCTCCTTCAAAAGCACTTTGAAGGATTCCGGAATACCGGGACGGGGAATGTTTTCACCCTTAATAATGGCTTCATATGTCTTCACACGTCCGATCACATCATCAGACTTCACTGTCAGGATTTCCTGCAGCGTGTAAGAAGCGCCATAGGCCTCAAGCGCCCAAACCTCCATCTCACCGAAACGCTGTCCGCCGAACTGTGCCTTACCGCCGAGAGGCTGCTGGGTCACCAGTGAGTACGGTCCGGTTGAACGTGCATGGGTCTTGTCGTCAACCAGATGATGAAGTTTCAGATAATGCATGTGACCGATGGTAACCGGTGAATCGAAGAATTCTCCTGTCCTTCCGTCGCGAAGCCTTACCTTGCCATCGCGTGAGATCGGAACGCCCTTCCACAGTGCACGGTGCGCTCTGTTTTCATACAGATAATCCAGTACTTCAGGCAAGAGCTCATCTCCATGTAACTCTTTGAACTCTTCCCATTCCAGATTCACGTAATCATTGGCAAGATCCAGAGTATCCATGATATCCACCTCGCGTGCGCCGTCGAATACCGGCGTAGCTACATGGAAGCCAAGTGCCTTGGCAGCCAGGGAAAGATGGATCTCAAGCACCTGCCCGATGTTCATACGGGAAGGCACGCCCAAAGGATTGAGCACGATATCCAGCGGTCTTCCGTTGGGCAGATACGGCATATCCTCTACAGGAAGCACGCGGGAAACAACACCCTTGTTTCCGTGACGGCCTGCCATCTTGTCTCCGACGGAGATCTTTCTCTTCTGTGCGATATAAATACGGACTGCCTGATTGACACCCGGTGACAGCTCATCGCCGTTCTCTCTGGTAAATACCTTGGCATCGACTACGATACCGTATTCGCCGTGAGGAACCTTCAGCGAGGTATCACGTACTTCTCTGGCCTTATCACCGAAAATTGCACGAAGAAGTCTTTCTTCGGCAGTCATCTCGGTTTCACCCTTCGGTGTTACTTTACCAACCAGGATATCACCGGCACGAACCTCAGCACCGATACGGATGATCCCGCGTTCATCAAGATCGCGAAGTGCATCCTCACCAACACCGGGTACGTCTCTTGTGATCTCCTCAGGTCCAAGCTTGGTATCTCTGGATTCTGATTCATACTCAGCAATATGAATGGATGTATAAACATCTTCCTGAACAAGTCTCTCACTGATCAGAACCGCATCCTCATAGTTATAACCTTCCCAGGTCATGAATCCGATCAGCGGGTTCTTACCGAGCGCCAGCTCGCCGCCTTCGGTAGAAGGACCGTCAGCGATGACTTCTCCCTTCTCCACATGATCGCCTTTTTCAACGATGGGTTTCTGATTGTAGCAGTTAGACTGATTGGATCTTGCAAACTTGCTCAGTGCATATTCTACCTTTTCACCGTCATCCGTAGTGATGCGGATGCTACGCGCAGAAACGCTGTCAACCGTTCCACTCTCATTTGCCACAACGCAGACACCGGAGTCAACAGCCGTCTTGGTCTCCATACCGGTACCGACTACAGGTGCTTCGGTAAACAGAAGCGGCACGGCCTGACGCTGCATGTTGGATCCCATCAACGCACGGTTTGCATCATCATTCTGCAAAAACGGGATCAGAGCTGTTGCAACAGAGAAGATCATCTTCGGGGACACGTCCATGAAATCGATCTTCCTGCGGGAGTACTCCTGGGTCTCTTCACGATATCTGCCGGCTACGGAAGAACGTTTGAAATGTCCTTCGCTGTCAAGCGGCTCGGAAGCCTGCGCGATATAGTAGTTATCCTCTTCATCCGCAGTCATGTAAACAACTTCATCCGTAACTCTCGGATTCTCCGGATCCGTTTTATCCACTCTTCGGTAAGGTGCTTCAACGAAACCATATTCATTGATCCTTGCATAGGAAGCAAGGGAGTTGATCAGACCGATGTTGGGACCTTCAGGGGTCTCAATGGGGCACATACGTCCGTAATGGGAATAATGGACATCGCGGACCTCAAAACCGGCACGGTCTCTGGAAAGACCACCGGGACCGAGGGCGGAAAGACGTCTCTTATGTGTCAGCTCGCCGAGCGGATTGTTCTGATCCATGAACTGTGAGAGCTGTGAGGAACCGAAGAATTCCTTCACCGCCGCCGTCACCGGCTTGATATTGATCAGGGACTGCGGTGTCACCGTCTCCTGATCCTGTGTCGTCATGCGCTCGCGCACGACCCTCTCCAGTCTGGACAGACCGATGCGGTACTGATTCTGCAGAAGCTCGCCCACCGCGCGGATACGGCGGTTGCCCAGATGATCGATGTCGTCATCGTTGCCGAATCCGTGCTCGAGATGCATGTTGTAGTTGATCGATGCAAAGATATCCTCGCGTGTGATGTGCTTCGGCACAAGGTCATGCACATGGGCGCTGATCTCTTCCCTGAGGGCGTCGATGTCGCCGCCTGTCTCCTCGAGAAGCTCCTCGAGAGCCGGATAGTAGCCCAGCTCCTTGATGCCGAGGTCTTTGGGGTCGAG
>JAEEKC010000038.1 GCA_016282215.1 Lachnospiraceae bacterium | reverse complement strand
GTCGATCGTCAGCTTATAGGTCCCACGGATCGTTCCCTTTAGCGTATCGAAATAATAATCTCTCTGGACCTTACTGCACTCTGCCGCCAGATCCCAGCTCGTCTCGAAGACATTGCCGATATCTTCTACAACGATCGGTCCGTGATCGATAAAGGGCTGCCTGATGACCATAAAGGCAGCGATCAGGGCGCACAGCACGGGAACCGTCAGCCTGAGCGGTTTTTTCAAACTGACCAGAAAGGATCTGGCCGGTCCGTATTGGTATTTTCGGATAAAGAGGGCAGCAAGACTCCAAATGCAAATACTGCACAGTAAAAGGATGATCCTGGTATAGATCAGGATCCTGAGTATTCCGGCGCTTCCGACCGTATCGGATACCGGAAGCTCCTGCGGAAGATTCCATCTGACAAATACGCTGTTTATAAAAGCCGGCGTAAACTGGACTGCCGTCAAAATGCCGAATACAAGAAGCGAAACGATCGTGTTTTCGAAAATCCTGTAAAGTCCTTCCATCAAGGAAACCGTCATAGCAATTCCGAAAAGCATCAGGATCAGCGGGTAAATAATATAGGTCTTCCATTGAAAGAGATAATCCATTTTTTTCATACACACAGGCAAAAATACAAGCATGCATAAAACCGTATCCAGTATGGTAACACTCAAAAAAGCCATGATCCGTGTAAAGGAATGCTTTCTTTCGTCCATAAAGGCGCTTACCATTTCACGGCTGTTATTCTTTTTTTCTTTGTCCGCGCTCGCAAGCACATAAATGCCCCAAAGGATCGATCCTGTCAGACTGCCGATCGCGAAGGGTCTGTAGATATATTCATTGGTTCCGGATGCTATCACATCAAAACCATCGTTCATAAAAATCCGAAGCTGCCGCTGCAGATATGGCACGTAGCAGATTGCAATGGAAATGATATGGCATAGCATCAAAATGTATGTCGTCTTCTTTTTCATCAGGCGAATAAACTCCGCCCTGATCGCTTTTATCAGCTGGTTCATATTTGTTTATCCTTTCTATTTTACTTCACAGATCTGCTGATATTCGTACATACTTCCATGTACGGACATACGGACGGAAAGAATCACGACCTGCTGTGAGCTGCAACCGTGTAAAGATAAGCATCTTCGAGGGTCGGCTCGCATTTTTCCACATAATCCGGAAGGTTTTCCCCGACGATGCGGGTCAGCACTCCGTTTCTGGTATTGACCTTGGAGACGATCTCACAATCCTCCGGTATTACCTCGTCGAGACTTCTGACATAGGAACCTACATGATCCACGGTACTGTCGATCAGATCCGAAGGCGCTCCGTCAAACAGGATCTTGCCGCCGTAGATCACCAGCACCCTGTTGCAAACGGCCTGCACATCATCCACGATATGGGTGGAAAGAAATACGATCCGGTCCCGTGACATTTCCGAAAAAATATTCCGGAATCTGATCCGCTCCTCCGGATCGAGACCGACCGTCGGCTCATCTAAGATCATCAGCTCCGGATGTCCCACAATCGCCTGGGCGATCCCGACCCGCTGCTTTTGGCCGCCGGAAAGATTTCCGATCCGGATTTTCCGTTTGTCCTTAAGCCCGGTCTGCTCAAGTGCCCACTCGATTTCCTCTTTGTCTTTGATACCCTTTAGTGCCGACATATAATCCATAAACTGCCATACCGTCAGCTCATCATAAAGCCCGAATACCTGCGGCAGGTATCCGAGATTTCGCTTCAGCATGCTTTCCTGCGACAAAAGACTTTTTCCGTCCAGCTCTATCTTCCCTCTGGTTTCGCGAAGCGCCGCCGTCATCAGTTTCATCAGCGTGGACTTGCCGGCACCGTTCGGTCCGAGTATGCCCACAAAATCCGGACTTTCCACCGAAAAGCTTACATTCTGCAGTGCTTTCTTGCCCGACGGATAGATCATCGTCACATCCTTAACATCAATTTTCATTTCCGTTCTCCTTATTCAAAAAAATAAAAACAGGCAGGACCGCATATCGGTTACTACCTGTTTGTTGTATCATATTTTATCTGTAGTGTGTCTGTATGGAATGTGGAGTTTTCGTGAAGTTTACGGTTTCTCTTTCCTGTTTTCTTCCGAAAGCTTTTGTTTTACCGTAAAAACCACCCCTTTGTTTTGGTTTTTAATCTCATATACCGCGCCGCACATCTCAAGCACCATACCGGCTATGTAAAGCCCGAGCCCGCTGCCGTCCTTATTGCTTGCGTCCGCTCTGTAAAAGGCTTCGAACAGATGCGGCAGATGCTGCTCATCAATATGCGCCGGACCGTTTTCAATCGTAAGCGTTACATCCTTTTCCGTACGGCAAAGGCTGACGCTGATGTTACCTTCAGCCGGCGTATAGGTAATGGCATTTCCGAGGACATTGCCGATCGCTTTTTTCAAAAGCTTTTCATCGCCCCGGAACGGAATGCGGTCCGGTACCTCATAGGAAAGCGCCAGCTTTTTTTCCGTAATCGGTTCATCGTAAAATACGACCACCTCATCAAGCAGTGCATCGAGCATTACAGTCTGCACATCATCGTTTGCGGCCACATCCATATGGGCGACGAGCAAAATCTCATTGATAAAATCGAGGAGTTCCCGCAGCGTAATGCGGCATTTTTCGAGGTATCTGTCCCGGTCCTTATAGACCCCGATTCCCTTCTGCATCCCTTCGATCTGTCCGATGACAACGGAGATCGGCGTCTTCAATTCATGGGATACGCCGGAGAAAAAGAGCATGCGCCTTCTCTCTTTTTCCTTTTCCAGTGCGATTTCATTTTTCAGATACAAATTTTTGTCGTTCAGCTTTGTGAGCGCGCCGCTCAGCTCGTCCGAGAGCGTATTCAAACTCTTTGCCAACGTCCCGATCTCATCATCCCGCTCATCCGGACAATACCAGCCGAAGTCCTGCTCCGCCATCCTCTGTGCAATTTTGCTCATCCTGACAATCGGCTTCTTTGTATGATAGGAAAAAAGCTTTGCACAAAGAAGAGACAGGAAAAACGCAAGCACGAGCACAATCGGCAGACTCTTTTTGACCGCACTGCGAAACATGGCTGTCCGCTCATCGCTGTAGGTTACAAGAAGCACGAATTCGCGGTCGGAATCACAAAACTTCAAAGGATAGATCAGGGTCTCTTCGCCTTGCTCCTGCGACGCTCCGTCTGCTTCCGCAAGCTGTACATAGGCACCGCTTGTGCTTGCAAACCGGTTGATTTCCTGCTTTGCCGTTTCGGTTTCCCGGTTCAGACATCTTGCGGCAAGCGCCTCCGATTCTGCCTTGATATAGGCTCTGTTTTGCTTTGCGCCGGAATACGGGATAAAAACGGAAAACAGAAACAGTAATGCGGCGATCACGATACAGGAGCTTATGAAAAAGGCTAAAAACGCTTTGATCGTCAGATTTTTCATGTCTTTTCCACCAGCTTATAGCCGATTCCCCTGACCGTCTCAATGCAGTCGGAATCTCCCAGTTTTTTCCTGATGTTCTTGATATGCGTATCTACGATTCTGGTATCTTCGTAGTATTCATAGTCCCAGAGCTTGGAAAGCAGGCTTTTTCTGGTAACGACCTTTCCCTTTGCGAGAATCAGTTCATACAGGATTTCAAATTCCTTCAGTGTAAACTCCAGCGTGCTGCCGTCTGCTGTCACCGTATAGGTGTTTTTATCCACGGACAGCTGATTGAACCAAAGTACCTGCTCCGGCTGTTTTTCCGCCCTGCGTAAAATCGCCTCAACCTTGCTTGTGATGATCGGCATGGAGGTGGTTTTGGAGATATACTCATCCACCTTCATCTGATAGCCGCGCAGCTGGTCTTCCTCACTGAATTTTGCCGTCAGCATAACAATCGGAACCTCGCTCTTTTTGCGGATCAGCTCGCAAAGCGTAAAACCGTCAATCTTCGGAAGCATGATATCCAGTATAATGAGATTAAACTCTCTGTTTTCAATCGCATCGAAGGCTTTCAATCCATCGCTAACAGCCGTTACCGCAAAACCTGCTTCGGATAAATAGTTTTCCAAAAGCTCTCTGTAATCTTCGTTGTCCTCTACTACCAGTATTTGTTTCATTCATTTCTCCGCGTGAAGTGATGTATTTTACCAGTAGTATAACTCATCCTCCTCGGAAACGCCAATATTAAAACAGTCTACTCCGTCTTATTGATCACCGCTATAGCGCAGGGCATACGTCCGTCAACCACATGATACGCAACATCCGTGTATCCCTTTTCTTCATAGAATTTCTTGTATGAATGCAGATCAAACTGCCTTTTGAAATCTGCACCGAGAAGAGTAATGAACTTAACCGATGCTGTTCCCGTTCCCTTTGACATATTGATATAAGTCGGAATGATGATCTCACCTCCCTGCTTAACTACCCTTTCCAATTCATGAAGTGCCTTCTCCGGGTCAGGCAGAAGATGTATCACATTCCCTGCTACCACCTTATCAAATCGCCCATCCTTGCATTTTATATTTGTGATATCCGCTTTTTTGAATGTTATGTTCGGATACTTACGGCACTTCTTCGATGCCCGGCGAAGCATTCCGGGCGCAAAATCAGTCGCTATAAGTTTCTTGCACTTTTGTGCAATATATATGCTGATAGCTCCGGTTCCGCACGCGCATTCCAACACCGTATCCGTCGGCTCTATAAACTCCGCAACCTTTTTCCCTGTTCCACTATACACCTTACCGTTATATATGTTCTCAAAAAGATCATATATAGGTGAAATCTTATCCCAAAACATATTATTCAATCCTCCTTTGCGCGTTATTATACTGGAAGTTATATCACAGTAAACCTTCAGAAGCCAGCATGAAGAACATTTGTCGCTTTTCCAGTCCAAGAAATCGCAGTGTTTTTTTTCATTGAGTCCTGTACTCAGACAAGAATATACCCTCTGAATCCGCGCACAGAATAGTAGGAATCCGCGCCGTTGTGAAAAGTGAACACGGTATCATAGCGGCGTTCGCAGAACAGCGCGCCGC
>JAEEKC010000238.1 GCA_016282215.1 Lachnospiraceae bacterium | reverse complement strand
CTGCAGCAGAAACACCGGTATCGACGGATGCGGCAGCCGTAGCGATCCAGAATGCTATTGCAGCAACGGACGCACCGGCAGCAGGAGCGACGGCGGAAAGCACGCAGCCGGCAGAAGCTGCTACGGGCGGTACCGGGGCGGCACCGCAGGAGAGCCCGCAGCCGGCCGTAGAATCCGATTATCGTATTTTGACAAAAGAAGAAAAAGACATCTTCTCATCCGCGGCACAGGGCAAGCAGATGCAGCAGCTCATCGCGGAGACCATCGATAATGCTGATCTTACGCCGATGGCAGGGAATCTGATCATCACCGGTGAGGAAGGTACGGAACCGGATGCATTTTCAAGAGAACTGGTCATCGCCATGGGACTTTCCAAGCCGCAGATCACTGCAAGGATGGCAGCGCTGACGGCGGAAGAACTTTCCGGCAAGGATATCGATGCTTATCTGAAAGAACATGAAGGCGGCTGTCTGATCGTAGACCGCGCCGGTGAAATGACGACGGATACCTGCGACCGCATGATACGCGCTGCGCAGAGTGTCAGCGAGATCCTGCTGATCATAAATGACCTGCCGGAAGGCATCGAGCGGCTGAAAAAGACGTATCCGCGACTGCCGGAATTCTTTACAAAGACCATCACGATCGATGTGCTCGACAATAACGGTCTGGTGCGCTTTGCACAGCTGTATGCGAACAAGAAAGAGTATTCCATTGACGATATGGGGAGGCTGGCTCTTTACAACCGCATTGAAGAGAGACAGCGGATCGATCACGCAGTGACCATCGATGAGGTGAAGCAGATCGTGGACCAGGCCATCTCCAAGGCAGAGAAAAAGAGCGTCGGCCACCTGATGGACATCGTATTCTCGAAGCGTTACGACAAAGAGGATATGGTAGTGCTGCGTGAGAAAGATTTTATGTAAAAAAATAGAAAGGGGTCAGGGTATGGCAGCTAAAAAACTGAAAAACGAAGTATTCTTATCGGAGGACGATCAGTACCTGTTCGCGCAGGGAACCCATTATGAGATCTATGAAAAAATGGGAGCCCACGAGGCCGAAGTAGACGGCCAGAAGGGCGTATACTTTGCGGTATGGGCGCCGAATGCGCAGTATGTGAACGTGGTAGGCGATTTCAACGATTGGGATATTTACAAAGACAATATGGAGCGCCTTGGCGGCGGACAGATCTTTGCCCTGTTCATTCCGGGTGTGAAAAAAGGCGACCTGTACAAATTCGTCATCACCACGGCTGACAACCGCAAGATCTACAAGGCAGACCCCTTTGCCAATTATGCGCAGCTTCGTCCCGAGACAGCATCCATAGTCACGAACTTAAATGACTTCAAGTGGACGGATGATGCCTGGGAAGATGCAAAGCAGACCAAAGATAACAACAAACTGCCCATGGCGATCTATGAATGCCACATCGGTTCCTGGAAAAAGCATCCGGTGGATGTGCCCAAGAGCGATACCGACAAGGGCTTTTACAACTATCGCGAGTTTGCAGATGCTTTCGTAGAGTACTGCAAGGACATGAAATACACCCACGTGGAGCTGATGGGTATCGCAGAGCATCCCTTTGACGGTTCCTGGGGCTATCAGGTTACAGGCTACTATGCACCGACGTCCCGCTACGGCGAGCCCACGGACTTCATGTATCTGGTCAATACCCTGCACCGTGCCGGCATCGGCGTGATCCTGGACTGGGTACCGGCCCACTTCCCGCGGGATGAATTCGGACTTTCCATGTTTGACGGTTCCCCGCTTTTTGAGTATGCAGATCCCCGCAAGGGCGAGCATCCCGACTGGGGCACCAAGGTATTTGACTTTGGAAAAAATGAGGTCAAGGACTTTTTGATCGCAAATGCCATGTACTGGCTGAAGAAATATCATATTGACGGCCTGCGCGTTGATGCGGTTGCCTCCATGCTCTATTTGGATTACGGCCGCAGGGACGGCGAGTGGGTACCGAACCGCTACGGCAACAATAAGAATCTCGAGGCGATTGAATTCTTCCGGCATCTGAATTCCATCATCAAGGAAAAATTCCCCGGCTGCATGATGATCGCAGAAGAATCCACCGCATGGCCGCTGGTAACCGGCGAGCCGAGAGAAGGCGGACTGGGCTTTTCCTTCAAGTGGAATATGGGATGGATGCATGATTTCTGTGCTTATATGAAGCTCGATCCCATCCTTCGCAAGGGTGCACATTACAACCTGACTTTTGCCATGAGTTATAATGAGGCGGAAAACTACATCCTGCCCATTTCCCATGATGAAGTGGTGCATCTGAAATGTTCGATGCTCAACAAGATGCCGGGCTTTTATGTAGATAAATTCGCCAACCTGCGCGTGGGTTACACCTACATGTTCACACACTGCGGCAAGAAGCTTCTGTTCATGGGCCAGGACTTCGGTCAGGATTGCGAGTGGAGTGAAGAAAGAGAGCTTGAGTGGCATTATCTGGCAGATAAGGAGCATGGATGCCTGCATAACTATATGAAGAGCCTGCTGGAGATCTATAACAAGTATCCGGCTCTTTACGAAAACGATAATAACTGGAAGAGCTTTGAGTGGCTCAATCCTGATGACAAGGAAAACAGTATTTATTCCTACGTGCGCAAGGCAGCAAACGGCAAGAATAACATGGTCATCGTGCTGAACATGACTCCCATGGAAAGAAAGAGTTACCGCGTAGGCGTTCCGAAAAAGAAAAAATACAAACTGCTTCTGAACAGTGATGAGCAGCAGTACGGCGGCACCGGACTGAAGGTGGCCAAAGAAGTATCTGCCAAAGCAGAGGACTGCCACGGCTGGGATTATTCGATCCTGGTAGACCTGGCTCCTTATGCGGCTCATATCTATCTGTATTGATAACTGCGATTTGACTGCGATCCGCAGTGCTTTGACCGTAAGATGAAAATAAAAAACCGTTGTCCGTAAAATGCGGATAACGGTTTTTTTGATGTTACATTTTATTTGATGTTACATTTCTTCAACCACCTGGAAAATATAGAATTTCAGGTAAAAACTTTCATCGGCTGCCCAGATGATCGGGTGATCCGGTGCCTGGGTGCGGGCTTCAACCTGCCGCAGCCTTTTGTGCACGGACCTGGCGGCCTCCTTTACGGTTTTGACGAAAAGCTCCTGCGTCATAAAGTGGGAACAGGAGCACGTGGCAAGGTAGCCGCCGTTTTCTACCAGCCGAAGCCCCTGCATGTTGATCTCGCGATATCCCCTGATCGCCTGCCGCGTCGCTTCTCTTGACTTGGTAAAGGCGGGGGGATCGAGGATCACCACATCAAATTTCCGGCCGTCTGCCACCATCTTCGGCAGCTCGTCCAAAACATTTGCAACCTGAAACTGTACGGTTTCCTGCAGGTGATTGCGTTTTGCATTCTCTGTGGCCTGCTGTATGGCATATTCAGAGATGTCCAGCCCCAGCACGCTTTTGGCACCACCGTATCCTGCGTTGAGGGCAAAGGTGCCCATATGGGTAAAGCAGTCCAGGACATGCTTGTTTTTGCAGATCCGCTGCATTGCCAGCCGGTTGTATTTCTGATCCAGGAAAAAACCTGTCTTTTGTCCGTTTACCACATCCACCAGATAATGAACGTTGTTTTCGACGATCTCGATATTGGTGTCAAACTCTCCGCACAAAATCCCTTTGTGGATCGGGAGGCCTTCTTTTTTCCGTTCCTTTGCATCGCTCCGCTCATAGGCGCCGCGGATCGAGATCCCGTCCTCAGAAAAAATCTGTATGAGCGTTTCGGCGATCTTTAACTTATAGCGGTCGATGCCAAGAGAGAGCGACTGCACGACCAAGATATCCTCGTATTTATCGATGGTGATGCCCGGCAGGAAATCCGCCTCTCCGAAGACCACCCTGCAGGAGGAAAGATCCTGCGGGGCCAGTACGCATTTGCGATACTCCCAGGCAGCCTTTAATCTCTGGTAAAAGAAGGCATCATCGATCACCGTATCCGGTTTTCTGCTCAGCATCCGGATGCGGATCCTGGAGTTGTCATTGATATACCCCACGCCCAGGGGGTAGTCATCAAAATCCACGACATCTACGATATCGCCGTTTTCATAGCTGCCGCTGCAGACATCGATCTCGTTGTCGTAGATCCAGGCCCCTCCTGCTTTTAAGTAGCGTCCTTCCCCTTTTTTCAGTTTGATGATCGCGTTGTGACTCATAGCTTCGCCCTTTTTAAATTTATCAGTAGTGTTTAGCTCAGTATTTCCGGAGTGTACTTTCATGCTGTCATAGATGGTCTGTTAATCAGCTTTGTCATGAAATGACTGATTTTTCACCGATCTTTGGACATTATACCGCAAGTCAGGTTTTTTGCATACTGTGAATAGGAACTATTGAGTACAACTGAGGGGTTACCGACTTGCCTGTTTTTTTGCTTTATGATAAAATATTGTGAAGTCAC
Organism: Lachnospiraceae bacterium; assembly: GCA_016282215.1. Classification (GTDB taxonomy): domain Bacteria; phylum Bacillota; class Clostridia; order Lachnospirales; family Lachnospiraceae; genus RGIG7926. The sequence continues at coordinate 5,608 of JAEEKC010000238.1, read as the reverse complement.
AAGCAGGGAGGCGACTATGGCAGGCTTTGATGAAATCTACGGACAACCACAGATCGTGGAGCATTTTAAAAATGCACTTTCCACAGGCAAGATCTCACATGCGTATATCATAGAAGGAGAGCGTTCCTCCGGCAAGGAATTCATTGCCAGAGTGTTTGCGCAGGCCCTCGAATGTGAAGCCGGCGGGATCGACCCCTGCAACGAGTGTCACTCCTGCAGGCAGGCAAACGCCGGGAGCCATCCTGACATCATCAAGGTGACGCATGAAAAGCCGCAGAATATCGGTGTGGACGACATCCGTGCGGGGATCAATGACAACATCCTGATCAAACCCTATTCCGGTGACTGGAAGATCTACATCATCAATGAAGCGGAAAAAATGAGCATTCAGGCGCAGAACGCCCTGCTCAAAACATTGGAGGAGCCCCCTGAATATGCGGTGATCCTGCTTTTGACATCCAACCTGGATGTGATGCTGCAGACCATCATCAGCCGCTGCGTGGTACTCCATATGAAGCCGGTTCCCGATGACATGATCAAGGGATATCTGATGCGCGAGCTCCATATCCCGGATTACAAGGCAGATGTCTGCACGGCCTTTGCCCAGGGAAATCTCGGAAAAGCAAAAGCGCTGGCAGTTTCCGAAGAGTTTGACAATATCAAAACAGAGGCGGTGAACCTCCTTCGGTATATCCGTGAAATGGAGATCACCGAGATCGTAACGGCGATCAACAAGATCAAGGATTACAAGATCGATATCAATGATTATCTGGATATCCTTTCCGTCTGGTATCGTGATGTGCTGCTGTTCAAGGCAACCAACGATGCCAACCATTTGATCTTTAAGGATGAGATCCAGTACATCAAAAAAGTAGCAAACCAGAGTGCCTACGAGGGGATTGAGATCATTCTGGAAGCACTGGATAAAGCAAAAGCAAGACTGCGCGCCAATGTCAGCTTTGAGATGACGATGGAGCTGCTGCTGCTGACGATTAAGGAGAATTAAAACAACATGATAGAAGTCGTAAGTGTGAGTTTCAGGACGGCCGGCAAGGTGTATTATTTCAGACCTGCCGGTTTACCTGTGAAAAGAGGTCTTCACGTCATCGTGGAGACAGCAAGAGGAACCGAATACGGAACCGTAGTCGGAGACATCAAGGAGATCGATGAGGAAGAATTTTCCGCTCCGGTAAAACCGATCCTGCGTATCGCAACGCAAAAGGACGAAGAGCAGGAAGCGCAAAACCGGGATAAAGAGGCAAAGGCTTTTGTGATCTGCAAGGAAAAGATCGCAGCAAGGAATCTGGAGATGAAGCTGATCGGGGTGGAGTATACCTTCGATAACAGCAAGATCCTGTTTTACTTTACCGCTGACGGCAGAGTGGATTTCAGAGAGCTGGTAAAAGATCTGGCCGGTGTTTTTAGGACCAGGATCGAACTTCGTCAGATCGGCGTCCGCGACGAGACCAAGATCATCGGCGGGATCGGCATCTGCGGCAGGCCGCTTTGCTGCCATACCTATCTTCCGGATTTCGCACCCGTATCCATCAAGATGGCAAAAGAGCAGAACCTGTCCTTGAATCCCACTAAGATCTCCGGGGTCTGCGGCAGGCTCATGTGCTGCCTGAAAAATGAAGAGGATACCTATGAATACCTGAACAAACTGATGCCAGGCATCGGTGACATGGTAACCGCAGAAGGCGGCAGCGTGGAAGGAGAGGTGCATTCCGTCAACGTTCTTCGCCAGACCGTAAAGATCTTAGTACAGGTCGATGATGATGAGAGGGAGATCCGCGAATACAAAGTAGATGAACTGACCTTTGAGCCGAGAAAAGGCGGCAATAAGCGTGATAAGAAGAAAGATAAGAAAAAACGCACCAAAGAAGAGGTAGCGGAAGAGATCCTCGAAGAGCAGGAAGAACAGGAACTCGAAAAACTGATCGAAGCAGATGAAGAGGATTTAAGCCGTGAGACCAGCCAGGAAGAAAAGGATCAGGATGCGGTACTGAAAAAAGACAGACCGCAGAGAAAGAACAGAGGTTACAAGAAGCCTTACAGGGATGGTCAGGATCGCAGGGACCGCGGGGGGAATGAGAACCGAGGTGCCGATGGCTCCAGACAGCAGGGCGGAAACGGCAGCCAAAATGCCGGAAATGGTGACAATAACGGTCAGAAAAATCAAAATGGCGGTCACCGTGATTTCCGCAAAGGCGATAAGAATAACAATTACCGTGACCGGAGAGGCGGCCGCAGAGATAATCAAAACGGCGAAGGCTCAAAAGGAGATTTTTCTTCCGGACAGAATCGCGATCATAAGGGCGCAGGCGGCGGACGGAATTTCAGGGATGACCGGCAGGGCGGCAGACGCGATTTTAAGCCGGGCAGAAATAACCGGCCAAATCGTGAGCAGGACGGAAACCAGGCTGGCCGCTATAATGGAAACGGTGAAACACAGGGTGAATCATGAAAGAAGAGAATCTTCGGCTCGATGATCTGGGGATCAACGGATACCGGATCTATCAGGATCCGAAACGATTCTGTTTCGGCATGGATGCAGTCCTTCTGTCAGGCTTTGCTTTGGTTCGGGACGGACAAAAGGTGCTTGATCTGGGAACCGGAACCGGTATTTTGCCTATTCTTTTAGAGGCAAAGACAGGTGCATCGCATCTGACCGGCCTTGAAATACAAAAGGAAAGTGCGGATCTGGCACGAAAAAGTGTCGAGCTGAACGGACTGACCCAAAAAATCGATATAGTGACAGGCGATATCAGGGAGGCGGATACCCTTTTCGGGGCGGCCTCCTTTGATGTCATTACCTCGAATCCGCCTTATATGATCGGCGGACACGGACTTAAAAATGCGTCTGAGGCCAAGCTGATCGCAAGACATGAAGTGGCCTGCAATTTTGATGATATCGCCAGAGTAAGCAGCCGCTTACTGGTTAGCGGTGGCAAACTTTTTCTGGTGCACAGACCTTTCCGCCTGGCAGAACTGATGGTGACGTTGACGAAATACTCGCTGGAACCCAAGCGGCTCCGGTTTGTCCATCCGCACCTGACCGACGAACCGAATATGGTGCTGATCGAAGCGGCAAAGGGCGGAAAAAGCCGCGTTACCGTGGAAAAACCGCTGATCGTATATGAGCAAGGCGGCGAATACACGGATGAGATATATGAGATATACAAACTACCGGACTACAAGCGATGCCATATCTGAGAATCGTATCGGAGGGACGCTTGCATACCGAAGATACGATTCGAAAGATATGATAGCGCGCCAGCGCGTCATGAGCGGAGTGCGAAGCACGTAGCGAATACAGCATCGCGTATGAGTAGGAAGAGGTACATCATGTTCGGAAAAAAGAAACTAATTCAATACGAATATGACCGCGATACCGAAACCCCCGTAATCCGCGCCAGCATCTGCACCGGCGAGGAAACTGCGGGTTTTCAGAATAAGGAAACCGGACAGTTTCGTGATATATGCCTTTTGCGAAACGCAGCGGAAAAAGAGGCATTCTGCAGAGCCTGTGGAATTACATCGGAAGAAATACGGAAGATTTATTAAGGAAGGATATTCCATCAGTCGCCTGTAAAGGAGTATGTAAAAGGACATGGGAGAAATACGCGCGGCAAAAGTAAATAACGGACAGACCGGCGTTTTATACCTGTGCGCCACTCCCATCGGAAACCTTGGGGATATCACGCAGCGCGTCATTGATACACTGCGCGAGGTGGATCTGATCGCGGCTGAGGATACGAGAAACAGCATCAAACTGCTGAATCACTTCGACATCCATACCCAGATGACCAGTTATCATGAGTATAATAAAGTCGAGAAGGCGGCATGGCTGATCGCGCAGATGAAGGAAGGGAAAAATGTTGCCCTGATCACAGACGCCGGAACGCCGGCCATCTCCGACCCCGGCGAGGTTTTGGTGGCGATGTGCCATACAGAAGGGATTCATGTGACCAGTCTGCCCGGGGCATGCGCGGCCATCACGGCGCTGACCCTTTCGGGCCTTTCTTCGCGGCGTTTTGTATTTGAAGGGTTTTTGCCGGAAGAGAAAAAGGAAAGAGCGCAGATCATTGAGGAACTTTCGCAGGAACGAAGGACCATGATCCTGTATTCGGCGCCCCATGACTTAAAGAAAAACCTGAAGCTTTTGCAGCAGACACTGGGTAACCGGAAACTGACTATTTGCCGGGAACTGACCAAGAAATTCGAATCTGTCATGCCGACCACCTTGGATGAGGCGATCGCCTATCATGAGGAAAATGATCCGCGGGGCGAATATGTGCTCGTGATCGAAGGCAGGAGCCGGGAAGATCTGCAGGCGCAGAAAGCACAGCAGTTTGAAGATATGAGCATTGCAGAGCATGTGCAGTTGTATGAACAAAAGGGATTTGACAGAAAAGCGGCCATGAAGGCGGCAGCTGATGACAGAGGGATCTCAAAGCGGGATATCTATCAGGCACTTTTGCAGGAGAAAGACGGCAATACGGAATAATATACGGGATATTACCGGGAGAGCTGATGGATTTACCCTAATTCAAACGGTAGTTTGCAATAGGTACTTTACAATACAGGCAACCTTCGTTATAATCATTGACGAACAGTGCCTTTTTGGCATGTTTGGTAATTCATAGTAGAGGACCTGCCAAGGCGGGCCTGATATCAAAGGAGATAGCGAATATGTTAGAAAGAGTGATTGAGATCATCAAGGAAACGCTCAACGTAGAGGGTATGGAGATTACCGAAGAGACCAATTTCAAGGATGATATCGGTGCAGATTCTCTGGATCTTTACGAACTTTTGCAGGCATTTGACGATGAGTATGGCGTAGGCATTCCCGAGGAAGAGGAAGAGCTTGAAAAACTCGAGACCGTTGGAGCGGTTGTTGAGTATTTGCGCAGCAAAGGTGTTGAGTGATCTGTTTCTTGAAAAATTGCCGGAAATCGACTATAATATAAATGTTATTCAGTTCATTTATGAATGATTTATTTGCAGATTTGTGAAGCCGGATTGACAGGTCATATGAGGATGTTTTTGCAAAACAGATTCGAAGATAGTCCTGTGTTCGGTAATTGGGGGAAAAAGGAGAAGGAATCATATGAGATTATTGACAAGATCGGATTTTGACGGCCTTGCTTGTGCAGCGCTTTTAAAGGAAGCCGGTATCATTGACAGTTGGAAATTTGCACATCCGAAGGATCTGCAGGACGGACTGATTCCCGTGGATGAGAATGACTGCCTGGCAAATGTGCCTTATGTAAAAGGCTGCGGGCTTTGGTTTGATCATCATACCAGTGAACAGGAAAGACTGAAATTTGACTTTGAGTTCAAAGGTGAAAGCCGTCCGACTCCTTCCTGTGCAAGACTGATCTATGAGTACTATGGCGGAAAGGATAAATTCCCGCAGTTCGATGATATGATGGAAGCCGTTGATAAAGTGGATTCCGGTCACCTGGATATTGATGATGTTATGAATCCCGAAGGCTGGGTACTGGTTGGCTTTTTGATGGATCCGAGAACCGGACTGGGCCGCTGGAGAGAGTTCACCATCAGTAATTATCAGTTGATGGAGCAGCTCATCGACGCCTGCCGT
>JAEEKC010000237.1 GCA_016282215.1 Lachnospiraceae bacterium | reverse complement strand
GCTGAGGATGCCGCAGCAGCTGATGTCGGCAAGAAAGATGATACTGCAGCAGCGTCGGATACTGATAAGACAAATGATGCCGCAGCAGCAACAGATACTGACAAAACAAATGATGCCGCAGCAACAGATACTGACAAAACAGATGACACCGCAGCAGCGTCGGATACTGATAAGACGAATGACACCGCAGCAGCAGATACCGGAAAACCGGATGAAACCGCAGCGACAGCGGATACCGATAAAACAGATGATACCGCAGTAACAGATACCGATAAAACGGATGAAACTACAGCGGCAGATACCGATAAAACAGATGATACCGCAGTAGCAGACACCGATAAAACGGATGACACTGCAGCGGCAGATACCGACAAAACGGATGAAACCACCGCAACGGATACCGGTAAAACGGAGCAAACGGCAGAGACGGATTCAGAGAACGGATCAGACGATCAGGCAGATGACGAAAGCCCCGTTGTCAGTTCCACCGATACCCTGTTTGTTGTCAGTTCCGGACAGGGCTCCGATACCGTGGCTGTCAATCTGAAAAAAGCCGGTCTGGTGAAGGACAGCGCAGCCTTTGATGCATATCTGTGCAGCAAGGGATATGATAAGATCCTGCGTACCGGCAAGCATGTGATCCCTGCCGGCGCAACCGAGGAGCAGATCGCGAAGATCCTGACCGGAGCGGGAGACTAAAACTTTCGTCCCGTTTTTTGAAATTTTTTCGTGTCTTTTGTTCCCGTAGGGGCATTCGGTATATCTCCGCCCTGATTAAGACCTTTTGCGATATCGGCCATCTGATCCGCTAACTGGTTAAACTCTTTTTCATCCATGGCTTTTACCTGATCGCGGCGTGTGGTTCTGGTTTCCTTGATCGGAGAGTTATTCTGTGCCTCGATCTCAGCCTTCCAGGTTTTCTCTTGTTCGGCCTGTGCTGTTTTTGTTTTCCACTGCTCAACCTTTTCTTTTACGTGATCATTGTAGAAGCCGCGTGTGTCTTTGGATGTGCTTAAAGCGTCCAGGACAGGGCCGATCTTATCAGGCTTGTGCAGATCGGTTGTGAGTACGGCGCCAAAAAGAGCAGAGTTCATATTATCGTTGCGGATGATCTCGTCGCGGAGCTTATGGATCTTGCGCCAGGGAATGTTATCCGCACCAACGATCTTTTGGTTTTTCTCGAGATACTGATTCAAAGCAATGTTCTCAGCAATGATCTCGCGGCTTTGCCGAAATACGGCACTATAATCGTCGCCGTCTATCAGCTTGCCTTTTTTGCGGCTCTTTTCCAATGCATCCAGGGCGCTTTTCAGTTTCGCCGCTTCCGTCTTGATCTGTTTCAGTCTTCCGTCAAAAGTGTTTTCCTGCAGCGAAGCATTTGCCTCGTCGAAACCCTCGCGTCCTGCGTGGTTCGAGACGTGGTTTCTCATCTCGGTGACCATCTGTCCGCCGTGACCGCTTTTCAGGGCTGATGATACTTTCTCTTCCTGCACGAGAGACTGGAAAGATTTCCGGTTTGCCAGTTTCTGAACGGCCGCTGCCAGTTCGTTTTTCGCAGGCTCCTTTTTTCCGGCCGTATTTTCATCGATGATCCTTTCGTCCAGACTCTTTTCGTTCAGAGGGATCGGCAGATCCAGGCTGTCCTTGAATTTCCTTTCAGCCTTGACCATATTTCTGAGGATGACGATCTCCGCAGCCTGAGCGTAGGGCGTTTCATGTTTTTTCAGACTTGCCTTTGCCTGCGTTTGCAGTGCTTCGATCCTTTCCTTTACGGTAGGCATAAAGCGCTTTAAGGCCGGATCGTTTGATAACTGGCCTGCCGGCAGGTTTGTCAGGTAGTCGTGCATCAGAGTGTCGACACCGCCGCAATGACCTTTTGCGGCTTCTTTTTCAGCCTTGGCAAGAAATTTCGGATCCGAGGCAAGTTTGTCAAAAAAGCCTTTCATTGCAGGCGATTTTAAGAATTCATCTCTTTTTTGTTCGATCTGATACTGGCTTTGGACGTCGCGGATCAGTTTGGAAGGCTGATTGCGTTTGACATCCGCGATCTCACGTACGGCCATGATGGTGGCAAAATAGGACGCGGGATAGGGATCGTACGTTTTGGAAAGGCCCTTCTTATTGTACTCCATGTCGGCCTTATAGCCTTCGAGCCAATTTGCCGCAGTATGCTTATTCGATTTTTTGGCTTCGAGCAGTTTCTGCTCTTTCTGTTTCTTTTCGTAAGCTTCCTTGTATTCCTTTTTGATCTCCTGAGCTTTGGAAGCATCAAAACCGTAATGGAGTGTATTGTCGAGTGCTTTCAGTCCTTTGCTGATGGTATCTTCTATTTTATCTGCTGATTTATTCGGCTGTTCTTTATTCGCCTGCTTAACGATCCATTTCAGGTTCGTGACCGGCGCGCCTTCTTCGAGTGTGGTCTGGAGATCCTGCAGGTTGTCCATGGCAGACTGCCTGCTTAAGGTACTGTAAGCCTGATTGCCTATATCACCGTTCAGGATAGTCATGGACTCGGCATATTGTTTAACCTTATCCACCAGCGCCTTGTTCTGTTCATAAGCTTCCCGGTCAGCATCGGTAAGGGCCGAGTTTTTATTGCTTACCTTTTTTTCATAGGAATTGATCTGTTCCTCCATCGTTATGACAGCGGAAGAGAAGATATCTTTCAGGGCAGTTACGGCCTTTTTTTCGTTCGGTTTCGATGCAAAGGTTTTATTGTGAGCTGTCCTTTTTTCAAAATATGCTGCATTTGTCAGTTTTTGGCCGTCGTCGATCAGGCCGACATTGTTTTTATCCAGTTCTGCCTGTTTTGCCTTGATCTTATCCAGATCCAGACCCATCTGCACAAAAGTGGAAAATGAATTCAGGGCTTTATCGATCTGGTCCGGCGATTTGCCGAGTTTGGTGGAAGCTTCATTGACCAGTTCCTGATAGGCGGTATTATCCTCGCCGGAGATCAGAAAATCATTGAAAGGCTCCAGGGTTTCCATGGCCTTTTTGACATCTTTTTCTCTCTTTTTATAACTGGAATTTCGGATGATCATGGAAATGGCGCTGGCATAGTCGCCTAATTTTCCGTAAAATGCGGATTCTTTATCCTTGTTAAGATCGCTTAAAACACCGATCAATTCGCTGACGTCACCCTTTACTGAGGGAGCGGCTTCGCCTTTCGCTTGGAGTTTTTCATAAGGAAGCATATTTTTTATCTCCTGATTCTTAAGTGATTAATTCTGCCGATTATCATATCGGACAGTGTACTGATTGGTCATTTGTTTTGTTTGTATCTGTATAGAATACAGTTATCAGGGCAAAATGGTTGCAGGGTGTTTAGCCCACAACCTGATTTTTTGAATGGAAGTGTGTTTAGCCCACAACTTGGTTTTTCCCGTGGTTCTTGCCCAGGTATAAATTCTCGTCGGCTTTCTGTATCCATTTGTCTACAGTGGAAAAATCGTTTTTTTCTGCCAGGCCGATGGTCACGGAAACAGGTATTTTTTGGAATTCAAAAGTAAAGGTGTTCTCCAAAACACTTTTGCGTAGGGTTTCCATCAGCTCCAGGGCGTTTGGCTGGTCCTTCATGAGAATGAGAAATTCCTCGCCGCCCCAACGGGAGATGACAGCGTCTTTGCAGGTGCTTTTCATGAGCTCGGCCGTTTTGGTCAGTACGTAGTCACCGGCATTGTGACCATAGATATCATTGATCTTTTTAAAGTCATCGAGGTCGATCATGGCGATGGTATCAGCCTGAGAAAAAGCATCCAGCCGCTCTAGCTGTTCCATCATATAATGACGGTTATAAAGGCTTGTCAATTTGTCGGTATAACTGAGAGCCTTTAATTTTTCTTCGGAAGAAATGATGGTATTGATCATAATCCTGGTATATGTGATCAGGAAACAGAAAACGATCACGGAATTCATGGTCCAGAAGATCGCAGCATAAGTTTCACTAGCTTCATATACCGGCCCGCGGGCAGATACGTAGATCGTGCAGAACAGATAGCAGACGATGATCGCCGCACTGAAGATCCAGGTTTTGACCATTTTGACGTTCAGCTTGTAGGCCATGTAATTGGTGTAGTAGATGATCGGGATCATGGATAAGGTGTACAGATGGAAACCGAAAGCATAGCCGAGGCAGATCGTACACAGCCCCATATACAGCGTGATCCAGGCATAGACGATCCAGACATAGGCATAGAGCCGGCCTTTCGCGATCAGCAGATAGCCGATGAGATAGACAGCCATCGTAGGTATGCTGAACCGGACTAAAAACGCAGCACCGCAGAGATGGAAAAAAAACATCAGTCCGATGACGATCAGCAGGATGAATGTATTGACGATATATGTCAGTTTTTTTATACTCTCCGGAGTCATTGTATTTGATGTATTTATTGCATTCATATCGTAATTATAGTGCAGCCCCTTTCTTATGTACAATACTTTTTTCCATGATGAATGAAGAAAATACCTGGCCCGGCATAAATTATCAGACTGCGATTTTGGCCGGATTCTTTTCGTTTTGATTACATATCGATCGCTTTCAGTTTTTCCGCCAATTCCGCATAGGCGCGCATCATGGCGGGATGGAGTCTTGCAAGCGCATCGGTATCGTTTTCTTTGGCCAGTTTCTCAAGCACTCTGGCCTGATCGGAGAGGGCATTGGCGCCAATGGTTTTGGCAGTGCTCTTTAATGCATGGACCGACGTCCTGTAATCAGTGATATTGTGCTCATCCAGGAAAGTTTGCAATGCCTTACTTTTTTGCGGCGCCTGGTTTGTAAAGTCTGCAAGCAATTCCGCATAAAAATCCATGCTGCCGGCGCAGTATAGAAGGGCGGAGGAAGTGTCGAGATCGAGGGACTTCAGTTTGTTCTCGAGTACGGAAGGATCCGCGATCCGGCTTGAATTGGTTAAACCGGCATCTGCCGGGGTCTTGGCATCCGCATCGCTTACCGGCTCAAATGTCATGATCCCGTCAGATTCAATTGCATCAGACGCAGGTTCGAAGGCCGTGATCCCGTCAGATGCGGCTGTATCGCGGCCTGATGCGAAGGTTGTGATGTCCCCACGGTGCACGGAAGCGCTTCGAATAGGCGGTAAAAGCTCTTTGCCGTCGTCCTCAGATACAGGGGCCAGCAGCAGATCATCCGGCAGAAGTTTTTTGAGTTTTTGTTCCATTTTTTCGAGTTCGATGGGCTTGGAGATATAATCCGAAAAGCCCTCTGCCAGGTATTGTTCCTTTGCGCCGACTACGGCGTTTGCCGTCATCATCAACACAACAGTATCCTTTGGAAGGAGGTGTTCGTCCTGCATTTTGTGCAGGGTTTCGATCCCGTCCATTTTCGGCATCATGTGATCCATGCAGATCAGATGATAGTGTTTGCTTTTGATCTTTTCAATGGCTTCAAGACCGGAGCCTGCCAGATCCGGCGTGATGGAATACAGGCTCAGCAGGTTTTTGGCAACTTTCAGATTCATGGAATTGTCGTCCACCACCAGAATATCGGCATCCGGCGCCCGGAAGGATACGCGCAGGTGGCTGTCTTTTTTGCCGTGAGTAAGTTTTTCGTTAATATCACCGATGGGTGTGGCATCTTCAATCTGCTGGCGGATCGTAAAGGAGAAGGAAGAGCCTTCACCATAGGTGCTTTCTACATTCAGCTTACTGTTCATCATATGAAGGAGTCTGGATACGATGGACATACCGAGTCCCGTTCCCTCAATGCTGTGGTTTCGTTTTTCATCGATCCGCTGGAAGACATCAAAGAGTTTGCCGAGATCCTCCTGCCGGATGCCGATGCCGGTATCCTTCACTTCCACATACAGGTTCAGGAAATTACCGGTTCGGCCTGCGTTTTTCATGATCAGTGTTACAGTGCCGCGCTCCGTGTATTTCACTGCATTGGTCAGAAGGTTCATGATGATCTGGGTCAGGCGCACATCATCGCCGATCATGATGGTGGGCAGCTCGGGATCGATCTCTAAATTTAAGTCAAGGCCTTTTTTCTTTGCCCTGTCGGAAACGGAATGAACCAGGTTACTGATCACGGAGGTGGTCTCGTATGCGATGCTGAGGATCTCCATTTTCCCGTCTTCGATCTTGGAAAAGTCCAAAATGCTGTTGATCAGTGCCAGCAGGGTTTTGCCGGCATCATCGATGTTCTGGGAATACTCTTTGATCGAAGGATCCGCAGAGCGCAGGATCATCTCGTTCATACCCAGGATGGCGTTGATGGGGGTGCGGATCTCGTGGGACATCTGTGCGAGGAAAACGGTTTTTGCCTGGTTGGCGGACTGCGCTTTTTCCCGCTCGGCAGCCAGCATCCGGATCAGTTCGGCATCGGGGCTTTCCACGGTATAAAACAAAGCCACATTGATGATGGTCAGTCCGATGTGTGTGATCAGAAGCGCCGGGAAAAACAGGCCCTGAAGAAGTGTCACGATGATCAGCGAGGAAAGGGAGATGGAAATCGCCTGCAGGGATTTTTTCTCCATATATTTACGCCTTCGGATCATGGTGAAAATGCTCAGGAAAAAGTAAATGTAAGCGGAGGCAAAAGCCGCCGTCAGGAAAGGTCCGGAGGAGTAGTTGCCGTACTCACTGGTCTCCCAGCCGAAGGGCAGTACCGCCACGGCGATGATGGCGACCACAAGGGGGATCAGCCATATGGGCTTGAAACGGAACTCTTTGTATGCTAAGGTCTGGATATACATATAGATGACAAAGAGAATGGACGCAATGGTGGAGACAAAAATCACGTGGCAGATGCGGTTGACGATCACGGGGATCTCATCCGCATGGTTGACGGTATAGACAGTGACCATGTCAAAGATCAGGTCTATGATGGACAGGATGATCAGCGCCGAAAAGAGCCGGTGGGCAATGGTGTTGCGGCGCTTGACCGAGAAGTAGGTCCAGGCGATATATAGCACGATACAGATGCAGCCGATCTGTCCGCGGATGGATAAAACATAATTCAGCATAATTATTCCTCTGGTTTATTATAAGTTTATTGGTTAAGTATCAATAGTTTATTGATTTCGGATTATTATTTCGGACTTGTTATAACCCTAAAAAACCATTATACTAAATTTAAGGAAAAAATACAAATGGACATGCACCGTCAAAAACTGCGGAAAAACGTGAAAAAACATGCGAAATCCCCTTGTAATGGGGCTTTTTTTATGTTACAATACCAAGGCTGTGCGAAAAAGCACGGCGCGATACAAGTAAACACGCATGCGGATTACCTGCAGGTGCCATAATGACGCGAATGGTGGCGGGGGCGTGAAGCATGCGGAAGACAATAACCAAACGGAGGTTTAAGAAATGAGCGTTATCACAATGAAACAGTTACTCGAAGCAGGCGTACACTTTGGTCATCAGACCAGACGCTGGAATCCTAAGATGGCTCCCTACATCTACACAGAGCGTAACGGGATCCACATCATTGATCTGCAGACTTCAGTAGGCAAGGTTGACGAAGCTTACCAGGCAGTTTCCGAGATCGTTTCCCAGGGAGGAACCATCCTCTTT
>JAEEKC010000236.1 GCA_016282215.1 Lachnospiraceae bacterium | reverse complement strand
CATCCTGAGCCAGGATCAAACTCTCATGTTAAAAGTTTTATATCCCAGCCAAATAAACTTGGCTAAAATTTTTAAGGTTTAGTTCTCTGAAATTCTTTAGAATCTTCAGGGCCTATTTGCTGTTCATTTGTCAAGGTTCTGTGTTGCTTTTTTGCTGTTTTGCTGACCGCAACTCTGACATAATAACACCGAGTTATGGGCTTGTCAACAGCAATTTTCAATTTTTTTCAGAATTTTTTTCTGACCACCAGATAATGTGGTAAATACCTTTCCCTACCACAAATCTGAACGGAGAAGGAGGGATTTGAACCCTCGCGCCGCGCAAACGACCTACACCCTTAGCAGGGGCGCCTCTTCAGCCACTTGAGTACTTCTCCATGCTGAATTTCCTTAAAAACCACCGGATCTCCGGCGATTCTCTACCAAGTTTTCAGTTCGCCGTCTCTTGCGGCGCATTTTTTATTATATGAAAATGACCTTGCTTTGTCAACGATAAAATGACAAAATTTCACAAAAAAAATCCCCGGCAAAAACACCGGGGATTTTTGCTGTTTTTTGTCCTATTATATTTTAAAGAACGCCACGCTCTGCAGAAGCGCCTGCGAAACATTCTGAAGTTCTGTTGCATAACCGACAACAACGTTCATGTTTTCCGTCAGCTGTACAAGGGATGCGCTGGACTCTTCGGTAGAGGCCGCGTTCTCTTCCGCGATCGCCGTCAGATTCTCAATGGCCGAAATGATGGATTCCTTGTCAACGTTCACGGACTCAACCAGTTTCTCGATGGCGATCGTGCTCTCTTCCGTCTGTTTAAGCTGCTGTTCCATCTCATCAAAGGCAACGCTCATCTTGTCAAAGGCAATGGACTCATTGGTGGTCGCCTGTTTGATCCGTTCGGTAAGTACTTTATTCTGATTGGAAAGAGCAGAGATCCTCGAAAGCATCTCAGTGATCTCTTTTGCTGTCTTATCGGATTCTTCCGCAAGGTTCTTGATATTATCCGCAACCACTGCAAAGCCTTTTCCGGCTTCACCGGCCCTGGCCGCCTCAATGGATGCGTTCAGTGCAAGCAGGTTCGTTTCACTGGCGATCTTGATGATGGCCTCGGCCGCCCTGGTGATCTCTTCAACCACATTGGCTGTTTCATTGACGGAATTCTGTACCTCGCCGGCCATGGCGTCGGTTTCTTTATCTTCTGCTTTCAGATGCTCAAGCTGATCCTGCACATGAAGGGAACTCTTGTAAACCGTCTCTGCCACTTCAATATTGGCATGGGAACCTTCGAGCACCTGATCAACGGAATGTCCGATATGCATCGTCATATCAGAAGCATTCTGCACATCGCTCGCCATGGCGGAAGCTCCCTGCGCCAGACCGTTAACAGCATCATTCACATCAGTAGCCATGCCCTGTGCTTCAGCCAGTTTTGCAGCCGCGCTTGATGCACTCGATCCTACCGACTCTGCATTTGCTATGATCTCAAATACGGCATCATGGATCTTCTCACGCATGCTTTCCATATTTTGAGAGATGTCGGATAATTCCCTGATGTTGTTATGGTCCTTAATATGATAGGAAAAGTCACCTTCGGAAATGACATTGATCATCCTTGCGATCTCTGCGATCCTCTTGGTGATCGTAACTGCCACCAGCGTTGCTAAGGCACCGAATATCACGATACTGATAATGATCATGATGATGATCATGTTGGCACCGTGATTAACCTCAGCCTCTACCGCCGCACGCGGTTTTCCGGCAAACATCATACCACGGATCGTACCGGCGCGGTCTTTCAGGGGAATATAATATCCCGCAAATTCCTGTCCCACAATGTCCACAGACTTGATATAAAACGCCTCGCCGCCCTTCAATACTTTCTCGATCACGGTATCGGATGCCTTCGTATTGATGACAGGCTGATCGTTCTCATCTATAATAGAAGTGCCGTATCTGGTATCTTCATAAAACAGTGTCAGATAAATATCTTCATCCAGCGCGGTAAAAAACACCTCATCTGACCTGTCCACGATCTTGCCGCCCAGGTAAAGCACATCCCCACGCATCGCCCAGGTACCGTCACCACCCAAAACCATATCATTAAAATGTCCGGCGGCAACCTCCGTTGCGGCATGAAGCTGCGTTACCATATCCGCTTCCACAATGGAATCAATCATTGCCCTGGTACGGATAAACACAGCAACCGATGCCACGATCATCGGGATCAGTCCCAGCATGATCAGGTATGTGATCATAGACAGTTTTTTCTTTTTCATATCCCCTACCTCCAAATTAATTAGTAGTTTATCAGCCCGGTATTTTTCATATCGGACTTCGCACTACCTTCACTACATATATACCCCAATTTTTGTTTATTCCCTTATGGTAAACATTACCAAATTTCCGTCATTTTATCAATGATTTTTGCAAAAACACACGCCCAAAAGGCGGAATTGTCAACGCAATTCCATATGGCCTTACGCACTTTTTCTGATCTGCACTATCCCTATGACTTTTTATACTCCTGTGGCGCTGTCTGATACAAGTCGTTTCCCTCCGGATCCATGACCACGATCACAGGAAACTCTGACACTGTCAGTTTGCGGATTGCCTCGGTTCCGAGATCTTCATAGGCAACAATCTGCGAATCCGTGATTGCCTTGGATAGCAGTGCGCCGGCTCCGCCGATGGCCGCAAAATAAACCGCCTGATTTCTGACCACCGCTTCTTTGACCGCCGGCTGTCGTTTTCCTTTTCCGATCATCCCGGCTAGGCCAAGGTCCAAAAGTGCCGGCGCATATTTATCCATGCGGCTTGCCGTGGTCGGTCCCGCAGAACCGATGGGCCTGCCCGGTCTTGCCGGCGAAGGTCCCATATAATAGATCACATTATGTTCCATTTCGATGGGAAGGGTCTGACCGGCATCGAGTGCTTCCTGCATTCTCTTGTGCGCCGCATCCCTTGCCGTATAGACAATGCCTGTCAGATAAACGGTATCACCGATCTTCAGTTTTTCAATATCTTCTTTTTTCAGCGGCACCTGAATATGGTATTCCATTGTTTCGTTTCTCCTTCATATAAAACAGATTAGGTTTTTAGTTCTTCACGCCCGGAATATCAAAGGAAAAGCACTTATCCTCTCCTAAGTTATTCCACCCCGACTGGAGCATGATCACCACGTCGGGATCCAGTTTATCGATCATTTTTTCATTGATGGTCTCTGTCTGATAACTGCTGTGGAACCACATGTTCCTTGCACTGAGTACCAAAAACGGATTGACCACCCTGCCGAAGGAATCCGTGATGATCAGGATCGTTGCGGTGCTGTCTGCGGAATAATTGACGAACTGATCCGTACTGTCAAAGACCGCATCAAAAATGAACTCCGGTTTTCCTTCGTGAATATAATCTCTGTTGTAGACAGCCTGATCCATGGTGCCGCGCTTTTGGAATGTCAGATTTTCCACATTCGTTTCATAGGTCGGCACATAGAGGGTGATATCATCAGCGCCTGCAAAAAGCGTTCCCGTCCGCTGCCCCCAGGTACCCAGCAGGCATTTTTTATAATGCTCTGTTGTATAGTTTGCCGGATCCATGGCACGCTTATCTAAATCCACATCCGTGTTATCCGTGATCCAGTCTGCGATCTTGCCGTATGCGTACCAGCCTGCTTCACTGGTCCAGTGATGGTCGGTCTTGTAAAAGTAGGAATACCAGTCGATCCCGTCATCCAGCATGGTCTGCCGCAGATCGATCATGGGAACGTCCCAGGACTCAAGGCTTTCCTTGAAAATATCAATATTATGATTGCTGTAATCCAGATAACCAGCAGGCAGGATTTCATAGGGTGCCACCTTATCCGGCGGGATCACATATAAAAAGGGAATATCCTCTTCATCGAGAAATGCCGAGAAGGCTGCTACATTTGCCGCCTCCCTGCGAAGCTTCTTTTTCTTGATGGGCTTTTCTTTCAGTTCCGTCATCTGACCGTTGCGAAGGCGCACAACCTTGTTCATTTCCTGCTGTCCGAGCACCCGCCGCATGCCGCCGTTTAGGTTGATCAGCTCTTCTTTTCCCAGAAAAACACCAGCATACTCTGTCTCGTTCTGCCGTCCGAGATCGGGACTCCAGGCTTCATTGATCGGTTTGCCTTCTTTATAAAATTTCACTGCTTTGATATCGCTGCCGATCCCCAGGATAAAAATGCAGGCCAGGAAACCGACCGAGAGAATATAATTTCTAAGTCTCATTTGTTTTCTATGATATACTTTCCGGGTATCTGATACCCTCATTTGTTAGTTTCGCTGAAAATGCCCTCATCAGTCAGCTTCGCTGACAGCTTCCCCCAGAGGGGGAAGCCTTTATGGTTTCCTATCGTTTCGAATGGTTTCCTATCTCAGTTCCCCAGCCGTATACGAACCTGCATCGTCTGTCCGGGCGCCACATCTTTCACGCGTTCAAAGCCGATAAGCCTTGCACCAACAGAGATCTGCTCATCCTGCAGATAGCGCTTTTTGTCCGCATCCTCATAAACCGCTACGACATAATCGGAAGTGAGCTTTCCTGTATTTCGCACTGCCACAAGGCAGGATTGTTCATCGCCCACATCCGCAAAAGCAGTCTCAAAGGTCGAATAGGTCAGACCGTATCCGAAACGGTAGAGAGGCTCTCCTTCAAAATATAGATAGGTCATTTTTGTCTTTTTAATATCGTAGTCATTGATATCCGCAAGTTGGTCATCCGACGCATACCAGGTCTGGGGCAGCCTTCCGGCGGGACCTTTTTTTGCATAGATAACGTCTGCCACACCATTTCCGTATTCCTCACTGCCCTGGCAGGCCCAGAGGATGGCCGGGATCCGCCCGCTAGTCTGTTCCGGCACTACCGCCAGCGGCGCATTCGCCGAAAGCAGCAGGATCACTTTGTCATATTTTTCCTGCAAAAGGGAAAGCATGCGCCTCTGGAAAGGCGGCAGCTCGATACTCTTTCTGTCATAATCTTCCTTACAGTTAATGATAGGATGGAGACCAAAGCAGGCTACCACTTTGTCAGCATCCGCTAACTTTTCGATCTGCGAGGGCACATCCTCAACGGTCTCAAAGGCTGCCGGGATCTTTCCGTCCCAGTTTCTGATCGCAGTTATCCTTTCATCTTCCCAGAAACGAAGGACGTTCTCCTCCGTAAAAGAAATCACCTCATCCTTTTCATCCAGGAAGGAAAAGGCTTCCCAGAAAAACCAGGAAAAGCACTCATCCTTGCAGGCAAAGTATTCCGGGCTTCCTTCGTAGATCGGATCTTTTTCTTCCAGCTCTTCCGGTTTTTGGCTGGTAAGAAGCTTATTGTTTGACACAGCGCGGATGGTAAACTTGGTATCATCCCAGAGCATAATGCGAAACAGCTCGGCCTTTTCTTTTTCCACCGCTATGACCCGTCCGTCCTGATCAAGTCCGGCATAGGCATCCTTACCGCCTGCTGCCTTCGGAAGACGAAGCCGCACACAGGGAAACAGGGTCGCATCCGTGATTTCCTTTCCCGCTGCCGCTTCCATTCCTTCTTTGATCGTCACCATCTTGGTGGTAAAACCGCTGTACCAGTCTAAGGGGCAGCGATCCGCAAATGGCCCTGCCAGTATGACTGAATCTTCTTTTTTCAGCGGCAATGTTTCATTTTCATTTTTCAAAAGTACGATGCACTCAGCCGCGGCGCGCCTTGCAACTGCGCGGTTTTCGGCGCTGTCTACTTTGGACATGTTGTAGTCTTCTTTGGAAAAAGGCACCGGCGGCAGTTCATCGTTTTCAAATAAACCCAAAATGGAATAGGCCGTGAACTTATCGGTCAGGGACGCATCGAGGTCTTCCTCTGTCATCAGCCCTCTTTTGATCGCCTCCCGCACGGCATTTCTCTGATGCATATTATCGCCGGCCACCGGATCGGGGAAATAATCTACCCCTGCTTTGATGGACATGGCGGCACCTTCCGCCTCATCCTTTGCCACATGCTGACGTTCTACCGTATAGGTCAGACCGCCTGCATCGGCAACGATGTGGGTCAGTCCCCAGGCTTTGAGTTTGGTCCTTAGCTCGGGATTTACCGTGGAGGGCACGCCGTTTACCAGATTATAGGAAGACATGGCGGCCAGGGGCATCGCATAATCAATGGTATCCTTGAAAACCTTTACATAATAGGTTTCCTTCAGTTCTTCGGAAATATTGGAGTCTGCCGTATTTCTGTTTACTTCTACGTTGTTGCCGTAAAAATGCTTCAGACTGGCGCCGCAGCGCACATAGGTTTCGTCATCTCCTGCCATGCCGAGGATGTATTCTCCTGCCAGGCGGCTGGTCAGATGGGGGTCCTCGCCATAACCTTCTTCATTCCTCCCCCATCTGGGATCCCGTTCCATATCAACTGTAGGCGCCCAAACACAGAGGGCTCCGTTTTTTCCTTCCATATAAAGACTGCGGGCTTCGGTTCCTGCAACAGTGCCGATCTGATGCATCAGCTCTTTATCCCAGGTTGCGGCCATGCCGATAGGATTGGGAAAGACCGTTGTATAGGCCGGCTTTCCGAGTTCCCCCGCCTGATCGTTTCTGGCCTGTACGCCGTGGGCGCATTCACCGCCGATCCAGAACTTCGGCAGCCCCAATGATTCCATGTCTTTTGCATTGCCGGCAAAGGCAATGAGTTTTTGTTCAAAATTCAGTTTGCTGACAATCTCGGCAGCTTTTTTTCTGTGCTTTGTCAGATCTCTTTTTCCGTTCTGCATTGATATCCCCCTGATCTTATATAGATTATTTAGATTGTTCCGTTACGCCCAGGGATCTGCAGATACGGGCACGCGGATCTGCACAAGGAGCGTTTGTTCCCATAAAAACCATTCGCCTGTGGACGGTTTGTTGCGCAGGGTTACCTGACGCGGGGAATCCGCACCGCCGCTTTTGATATCAAATCTCTTATATCCTTCCTCCGCGATCTGTGCATGGCTGTCAGCGATCTCAACCGTAAGGGGGCGCGAAGGCTGATATTCGTTCTCCGGCACTGCGCCCTTAAAATAGGAACGGGGAATATAATCCTTTCCGTCCATGAACCGGTCCCTGATAAACTGCTCTTCCATAGGAGAAAGCGGTCTGGGGCCACGCAGGAAATTCAGCATTTTAATACTCTCCGCCTTATCGGACGGATATACGCATAAAGCCGCCACGGTCAGGGCTGCTACTTCTTCGGGTTTTTGCAGCTTTGCCTGCGGCATGGCCTGCATCTGTTCTAAGGTTTTCGGCAGTTCTTCGAATGTAATGGTATATGTCATAGCCCTTCTCCTTTGTACTTGTTTTCTACAGCTTGCCCTATCAATCGCATAGCCCCCGCCGGGCTGTGCAAAATAACGGTTTCATTATATCAAACTCATCAGCCAATTTCAACGATACACTGCTTTGCTATCCGACAGCATCTCATCATTCATCATTTCTCCCCTTGACAGCACTCTGTGAAAATTTTACTATTACAAAGTCACGTTATTAACGTTATTATATTTGATAGTTTGTATGTAAGGTCCGATATGAGAATACCGGACAATGATCGAATGATAAAGTATGAGAGAGAAAAATATGAGCAATGAAGTGAATCAGAACACAGCCGAAGGCGAACAGGTTTTTGCCGAGAATAAAATGGGCGTCATGCCTGTCAAAAAACTGATCCTGACCATGTCCCTTCCCATGATGATCTCGATGCTGGTACAGGCATTGTACAACATCGTAGACAGTATCTTTGTGGCAAGGCTTTCCGAGGATGCGCTGACTGCCGTCACCCTTGCTTTTCCCATGCAGAATCTGATGATCGCCATGGGATCCGGTACGGGCGTCGGCATCAATGCACTGCTTTCCCGTTCCCTCGGAAAAAAAGATTATGAAGAAGCCAGCAATGCGGCGAATACCGGTATTTTTCTGAATTTCCTGAATTATGTGATATTTGCGCTTCTGGGCCTTTTTGCCGTGCGCCCCTTTATCCATTCCCAGACGGACAATCCGGTGATCGCAGATTACGGCATTACCTATCTGACCTGGATCTGCATTTTGTCTGTGGGCGTTTTTTTCCAGATGACATTTGAAAGACTCCTGCAGTCTACCGGCATGACCTTTCACAGTATGATCTCCCAGTTGACAGGTGCCATCATCAATATGATCTTAGATCCCATGCTGATCTTCGGCCTCGGTCCTTTTCCGAAACTCGGCGTTGCCGGTGCTGCCATCGCTACGATTTTCGGTCAGGTGACTGCCGCGTGCCTCGGCCTGTATCTGAATATCTCCAAAAATAAAGAGATCACGCTTTCCCTGAAACGGATCATCCGGCCTGTGGGCAAAACCGTCAAACAGATCTATGTTGTCGGCATTCCTTCCATCGCCATGATGTCCATCGGTTCCATCATGACTTATCTGCTCAACAAGATCCTGGCCACCTTCTCTTCCACGGCGGTGGCTGTCTTCGGTGTTTACTTTAAACTGCAGAGTTTCTTCTTCATGCCGATCTTCGGTCTCAACAACGGTATGATCCCTGTTCTGTCCTTTAATTACGGGGCAAGAAAAACGGACCGCATCAAAGAAGCGCTCCGTTTTTCCGTTGTTTTTGCTGTTTCCATCATGGCCTTCGGTACTCTGGTTTTTGAAGCGATCCCGGTGCTTTTGCTGCGGCTTTTTGATGCATCAGACAATATGATCGCCATCGGCACGACGGCGCTTCGCATCATCGCCATTCATTTTCCGATCGCTGCGATCTGTATCTCCCTCGGGTCTGTCTTCCAGGCATTTGCCAAGAGTACCTATTCCCTTGTGATCTCTCTTGCCCGGCAGTTGTTTGCCCTGATCCCGGCCGCCTGGCTATTGTCTCTTGCAGGCGATGTCAATCTGGTCTGGTTTGCTTTCCTTGTGGCCGAAGTGATGTCCCTTATCATGACATCGATCTTTTACCGAAAGATCAAACGGGAGATCATCGATACATTATAAGATACCTGATAATTTACCAAAAAACGATCCGATTGCAATCGAAACGAAATCAGTTCGCCAAATCAATCGGATCGTATTTTTTATTCTGCTGGATTTGACAAAGAAGTGTAAAACGATTATACTAGAAAAACCGTACAGCCGGGGCAGTAGCGGCGCCCTGTACTCCAAATCCGCTTTAGGGAGGGTGATGGCCGGCAGAGGGTAACCGCTTTCATGGCTGCCTTCGGTAAGTGGCGTCGAAGTTCGGGTCTTACGCAATGGGAATCTATGAACCGTGTCAGGGTGGGAACACAGCAGCACTAAGTGGAACCTCTCATGTGCCGTAAGGGTGCCTGGGCTGAGCTGGCTGCCGGAGTAACGCATGGGGGTTGTCATTCGAAGTCGGTCGTACGGTTTCTTTATGTATTCTCTATGTTACTATTCACAGTCGATTGAAAATACGGGTAATGTGCAAGCTCGCTTGCATACGTTGCCCGTATTTTACAATCGCACTTCGAAGCAGGAACTCCGCTCACATCGAGCAGACCGCCGCAAGGCGGCAGTAAAGGTGCGAAGCACCGTGTCTGCGAGATGGCAGTGCGGAGTTTCTGTGAATAGTAAGAATCTAACTACATAAACCCTGTCTCCATCTCATCATATAATTCCCCGAGGAATTCATCCGACAGATCCGTTTCATTCAATATCGTATAACGGTCCGGTCTGGTTGCGGATGCATCCTGCCAGGCACCGATGAAGATCTCTTTCGTGATCTTCCAGTCAGAGGGCCTGACCGGGATCCCATACTCTTTGATCACTTTTTTCAGTTTTTCGATGTTTCTCTTTTGCATCCTGCAGGCGCCGTAGCTGCCGATGGCAACGGAAATGCCGTGAGGCACGCTTACCTGCTCGCTGTAGTTTTCCTCCAGTGCATGACAGAATAGATGCTCACTGCCGGAAGAAGGACGGGAGGAACCGGCGATTTCCATAGCCAGACCGCCCATGACAAGAGACTGGGTCAGCTGATTGATAAAATCAAAACTGGTCATGTCCTTTAAGTCATTGAACATGATATTGTTCAGTGCCATCTTGGAAAGCATATAGGCAAAATCATCACATCCGGATTTTCCGCGGTCT
>JAEEKC010000235.1 GCA_016282215.1 Lachnospiraceae bacterium | reverse complement strand
TCTCGGAGAACTGAATGTCAACGTAACAGAAGTGGCATCGGATGTATTAAGCCGCCTGGTGGAGGAGCATGATACCAAAAAGAAAGCCTCTCAGGAACCGGTTCCGGGCTGCATCCTTTGCATAGATCCCAACCGGCTTTCCCAGGTGATCGGAAATATCATCGGCAATTCCTATAAATATGCGGATACAAACATAGATGTGACATATGCCTTCGCAGATCATTATCTGGAAATGACGATCCGCGATCACGGCGAAGGCGCGTCGCAAGAAGAGATCCCGCTTTTGACAAATAAATTCTACCGCGGGAAAAAACGTGCCGCAGACAAAGAGGGCAGCGGCCTGGGCCTGTACATCTCCTCGGAACTGATGAAGAAAATGAAGGGACAGCTGATCATCTCAAGCCAGGAGGGATTTGCAGTGACACTGCTGCTGCCGCTGGCGTAGCAAAAAAAGGGACTCAGCGGAAGATCACGGAATACTCTCTGTGGAAGACCTCTTCCGTATGGAGACAGTTTCCGTATTCCCGATCTTCCAGGGAGCCGGTGAAATCATCCCGGTCTGTCCGTCCGCACCATGGCTCGATACAGATAAACGGCGCGTGTTTTCCCACGGGGGACCAGATGCCCACAAGGGGCGTATCGATGGATACGATCAGATATTCTTTTCCACTAGGATCAATAAGGGAGATCCGATCGGTCTGAAAGTCTTCTGCAATCAGGGCATCGCCGGCGAACAACTCATCTGTGGGAGTGATGCATCCGTCAGTTAATTCAATACTTTTTGTTTCTTTACCCACATTGCCTCCGGTTGTGATGGGGCGGATCGTCAGGGACGAAAGAGCTTCGCCGCTTTTCATAAAGCGGATCCTGTATTTTTCCCAGTCACCCTGCCCGTCGATGGGACACATGAAGGCGGGATGGCCGCCGATGGAAAAGAAAAGGTCTTCGGCAGCGGGATTTTTTACAGTCCATCCCACAAATACCTCATTTCTTTCGATCCGATAGGATACTTCCAAAATAAAACGGAAGGGAAAGACTTTCAGCGTTTCTTCGTTTTCTGTCAGGACATAAGTGATGCTGTCGCTGTTCAGTTCTTTGATGGTAAATTCCATATCCCGTGCAAAGCCATGCTGTCCCATGGGATAGGACTTTCCGTTATACCGGTATTCTTTGTTTCTGACCTGCCCCACAAAGGGGAAGAGGATGGGCGTCCGGCGTCCCCAGTAAGACGGATCACCATGCCATACATACTCGATGCCGTCTTTGGTGCAGGACATGATCTCCGCGCCTTTTGTCGATGTTGTCAGTTCTAATTCACCGGATCTTAATATCGTATCCAAGATGGTTTCCTCCTGTAGTTTATATTACATTTTCGAATTCGTTTGATGATTTCATTTATCAAATTGTTATGTTGTTTCAGTTTGTGAGTTCAGATCGCCGTCTCCACGTTTTTTCGAAATTCCGTTGCGTGGTTCATGACATAATAATAAGTGTATTGTTTTTCAAAACCCAGTTTCTGATATAAGTTCATGGCCACCGGGTTGTTCTGCATCACCTGCAGATACATATGGGTTGCGCCGTCTTCCTTTGCTTTCAGGATTGCTGCCTGGCAGAGTTTTTTTCCAAGACCCTTTCCGCGAAGGACGGGATCCACGACGACGTTATGCAAAAGTGAGTAGCCGCTTTCGGTTGCCAGGGAAGCAACGGCTGCGACATGGTCCTGTTCCATGACCTTGATATACACCTTATCAACGGAGACTTTTTCATGAATCTGTCTGGTCATATCCTGCTTGTCCGCATCCGTTAAGCCTTCATAGTCAAAATAAGACGCAAACCAGTCATCGGGGGTAGATGTGAAGATGACGCTATCCAAAACCACAGCGGTATCATAAGCGATATTTTCATCCAGCAGTTCCAGCGTCATTACATCCGTGGGCTTTACTGCCTGATAACCTCTTTCCTCGAGATATGAGATAAAGTCCCGTTCTGCATCCGTTAGTTTGAAGATGCAGGGCAGACCGTGATCTGCATAAGCCTTCTCGCAGTAGTCCACCTTTTCCGGCAGGGCGATGGTGGAAGGATTCTTGAGTTGCACCGAGTTGGCGCGCCCCGTAAATCCGTGGGTGAACCGCAGCTGCCAGCCATCATATTCCTGATCTTCCAGCGCTACATAACCGTTGGCTGCGATGTTTTCTAGGAAACGAATTTGTTCTTTTGTCATGAGATTATTCCTCTTTGTTGGATATTATGAGAGATATTCTACCATATTTTTACAGGAATGTATGTTTTTTGATAAATACCTGATTTTTCGAACATACAGGAGAGGCGATAAAAAAGCATAAACGAAAATGCGATAGTGGCGTAAGTCACTATCGCATTTTTATATATCATATTCAAGCAAATTGTTAAAGCGTATTACCTCACACTCTCATACACCGCCCGCGTCTCCTCGGCCGTCGCACTGCTGATATAGTAGTTCGTGCCATCTTTCGTCACAACATGGATATAAACTTCTTCTTGGGGAGCAAGGAAGACTTTGCAGCCGTTCTTTCCATCCACGATGAAATCGCCCTTGAGCAGGGTGTCCATGCCCACGCCGTTTTTGCGCATAAAGGAATGCTCATAGATATCATCGCAAAGTTCTATGCTGTCGATCATATCCGGTGTGATCACGTATTCGTCCTTTAACTGGTGGCAGATCAGGGTTCCGCTCTCTGCGTGGAGGCTGATGGGCGTTGCTTCTATGAGGCCGACATAGATCAGTGAAACAAAGACGTTCATCAAAAGAATAAGCACGATAATGCCGATCACTTTGCCGACAGGATGTCCGATATTAATGGTGCCGCCGATGCCGGCGCGTTTTTCGACCATCACGCGGTGATCATTCGGATTGCAGTAGAGCATGCCGCCCAGCCAGTATTCATCATCATCCGTGATCACTGAAGTTTCCTTTTGGTAACGCTCTTCAATTTTCCGGCCTCTTCTGACAAATACCGCGATTCCTGCGACCATCAGGATCATATAAAAAAGCAGAAAACCTGTGACCAGCAGATTGGAATAGAAGATCAAAAGGATAAAGGCAGTGACCAACATATAGGCAACGTTCAGCCAAAGGAAAGCGACGATCATGTCCGCCCAGTTTTTCTTTTTGGCCCTGTTGTAATTTGCGTTGATGTCACTGTCCGTGGAGATCACATCATTTTTCAAACGGTCCATCAAAAATCCGGTGAGCATGATCAGCAGTCCCACCAGGAACATGGTCACTGCCAGAATGGTGCCGAAAAAGCTGCCGGGCGCATAGGCGTTGAACCGGATCACGCCGAGATTTGCCAATAGCATCAGGCCGGTGATCAAAAGACCTGCCAGGTTCGGCAAAAGGATAGGAACGATTTTAAGTGCATGCACATTGCCTGCGGTTTTTAAGTCTACGAAGTTAATACCCTTTTCCTGTGTGAGATTCAGGCTCTTTTTTACGGTCATCATTTCCTTATGTCCCAAAAGGAAGGGTACGGTTATGACAAAGATCGTGATGAAGATAAAACTCATCCAGATAAAAGTCTGCAGGAACATCCCGTGCAAAAACAGCAGCGCTGTTGCGATCGCGGTGGCGGTAAGGGAGACCAGAAGTGCTCTTTTCCGGCCTTTTTGCGCGATGGCTTCCACTTCATCTTTTACGCCATCCTGCAGAAATTCTTTTCGATTGTTCACGCCGAAGATCTGTTTTCGCTCGCTCCACTTTTTCGGATACAGATAAAAGAACATGATCCATACCATCGGCACGAGGCAGATAAACATTGTAATCCCGAAAAATAAGTTACTCATAATAATTCCTCCGAAAACTACTCAGTCCCCATAGTACTTTGTCACGAGATCCAGGATCTCCTGACGTGGGATGCCGGAAAGCCGGGCTTCCGATACGATGCGTTTCAGTTCCGTTTTATTCATCTCGCTGATGCTGCCCTGCTGCTCGATCCGGTTTCGCACGCGGGCGCCATTCTTTCGGTCTGTCATAATGTAGCCTTCCGTTTTTAAAAGCTGGTAGGCTTTGCTGACCGTCATGGTGTTGATGCCGATCTCGACAGCCAGCGACCGGACGGTGGGAAGCTGCTCGCCGGCGGCAAGAGATCCGTCGCTGATCCCCATGACGATCTGGTTTCGTATTTGCTGATAGATCGGAACATCCGATAATTCATCGATCCGTATGATCATGATAGTCCTCCGGGTATATGTTTTGTATATGTATCAACTGATGATGCGAATTGCTCCTTTGACGCCAGCAAATTCCGCTATTTAAAACATTCTTGTATATTACCACATTTTTCTGCTTTCTGTGTGATCGGTTTTCACAGTACTTAATTCCGGTGATACATATTTTCTATACACTCATATTTAGATTGTTGTATTTACTCTGCTGTGAAGCGGTGAATCATTGACTTCTTCCACAGCCGATTCCGCTTTCTTACTCTTTACACTGATAAAAATCGCAAGAGCAAGCATCGGCAGGCCGGACAGGATGCCCACCAGGCTCGGCCCCAGGATCATGCGGTCAGCAAATTCCGGTTTCGTCAGGTAAGCGTAGATCGTCCAGGCATCCATGGCGCCATGGATCAGCGCGGGCATCAGGATAGTCCCTGATTTTTCATAAACATGGTCAGTCACGATGCCGAAAGCAATGGTGAAGATGGGGAAGACAAACAGTCCGAGCACCGGTGCACCGAAATAATCTGTTCCGTATTCAAAGCCGGCCAGGATCATAAGGGGCCAGTGCCATGCGCCCCAGATCGCGCCGCCGATCACACGGCCGGCGGTTTTTCCGAAACGCTCTTTCAGATAGGGATACAGGGCGCCTCTCCAGCCGATCTCTTCACCGATGGCTGTCAGGATATTAAAGATCGGGGCAGTTGTCAGTGCCATGATGATCGAGACGAGCATATATGTCTCTATGGTAAGTCCCTGGGCCTGCAGCTGTGCCATGCCTGCTTCACCAAGCACTTGTCTGGAGGTTTCAAAACCGGTGTCCAGATGCGTAGGAAAGATCGCGAAATAAAGAAATGCGCCCACCAGCGAAAGCAGCGCCGGCATCCACATGGAAAAGGCGATCCACTTCAGGTTCTTTTTGATCTGCGGACGCCAGCCCATTTTCTTAAAAGAGATCCCTGCGATGAGGACGCCCAGCGTCGGCATGAACATATTCACAATGGTCAGGATACCGAAAACGGATCTCCCGGTAAGCGTTCCCTGATTGGCAAAAACGGATGCGATGGCCTGGAGGATCCATCCGCCGGTAAAAGCTACGATCAGAAATATGGTAATCTGTTTTTTACTGATATTTGTATTCATATTGATACCTCCGAATTCATCATTAGGTTATTGGCTCCGGTTTGCCAAATTGTTACGATCGATCAGTTTATCACTTTACAACGCTGTATGCTTTGTATTACATCTTGTAATACAGACAATACAATAAAAAAACGGCATTGTCAATACTCTTTTTTAAAAATCTTTTCAGATATCTTCCCAGGCCCGGCTCTGCTCAAAGAGAGTCAGGATATCTGGATCCAGGCTGCCATCGTCCGCCATGCTGTGCAGAATTGAAAATGCTTTTTCCGGCGAAAAAGGTTTTTTATAAGGTCTGTCTTTGGCGGTCAGTGCTTCATAGATATCGAGGATTGTCAGCAGGCGGATTTGCCGCATATGACATGGCTGCGAAAACGCTTGCTTGACGGCGCAGGGCAAGGAGAGTAAAGTGGAAGGGTAGAAGAAAGCCGGTATGAAAATACGGGCCGTAAAGTATAGATCAATGAGAAAACAAATACAAAAACGGCAAATCGCTGAAAGGAGATACAGGTGAAAAGAAATAAAGGATTTACGCTGGTGGAACTGATCGTAGTTCTGGTCATTCTCGCCGTCCTTGCGGCGTTACTTGTGCCTGCGCTTTTGGGCTATATCGATAGAGCAAAAGATGAGCAGGATCTGGCTTTTGCGCAAAGCGCCCTGACCGGGGTTCAGGCTGGACTGACGGAACGATATGCAACATACGGAGACTCATTGAAACCCGGAAAGAAGGAAGAAAATCTGATCGTACCGTCCAAAGAACAAAACGGTGCGACAGCCAGCGGCGATGTCAATGCGACTGCTGCAACGACATACCCGAATGAGTTTGCAACCAAGGTGTTGAGACTGATCGATCAAAAGGACGAAAAAAATACCACCACAAATAATAATAATGATCCGGTTGTCGTGATGTTCGGCGTGGGGAGTAACCTGGCAGGCAGCACATGCACAATCTACGAAAAGTATACAGTCTATTATCTGATGTATCAGCAGACAGTGGATTCTACACCGCATTTTTACTTTAACGGCTATTGGACTACGACCAATCCCCTGACGGACAAAACGCAGTTTTCTGACAGACATACGCCGATTGTAGGGCCGCTTGCGGGAAAAAAGATGCAGTTTTATGTCATCAGCAATAAACTTACGGAAAAACTCGGACAGGGCACTATACGCGCATGTGATGAAAATTTCTGGAAACATGTCGATAGTTTCAAGTGATTTTGCTCAGGGCATGACAAAATAGTCAGCAAGTGCTTACATAAGGCTCAGATATTTTCCCATGCCCGGCTCTGCTGAAAGAGCGACAGGATTTCCGGATCGAGGCTGCCTTCAGCGGCCATGCTGCGAAGAATCTGAAATGCTTTGTCCGGGGGGAAAGGTTTTTTATAAGGTCTGTCTTTGGCGGTCAGGGCCTCGAAGATGTCAAGTATCGTCAGCAGGCGGACCGGCGCAGGAATCTCTTCGTTTTTTTTCTGGTCCGGATAACCGGTTCCGTTGATCAGTTCATGGTGCATACCGGCCCAGTCCGGCACTTTGGTATAAGCGTCCGGGAACTGCACATTTTCCAGGATTTTTCTCGTCATGGTGACATGGCCCTGCATCAGGGAGCGCTCCTCATCGGTAAGCGTTCCTTTGCGGATCTTAAGGCACCGCATCTCTTCTTCTGTCAGCAGCGCTCGCTTGGTTCCATCTTCATCTTCGAACGTTAAATCACCCAGATCTTCCAGGAAGGACAGATCCTCATCGCTTAAAAATCCGGCCCGGTCGATCCGCCTGATCGCAGTCAGTTGTTCATCCCGAAGCGCCTCTCTGCTTTGATACGCCGCCTCATCGATCCGGCTTTCCAAAAGCGCGATCTTATCTAAAAGGTGAACCCGGTCGAGCCTTTTTTCAATTTGATCCAACCGGTCACCAAGGCGCGTTGCCTTATCCATGACCTTGAGGGGAATGATCAGTTTTCCCACATCATGAAGCCATACGCTCATCAAAAATGCCCGCTTCTGTTCTCCCTCGAATTTCAGAAAAGTATCCTGTCCGTCCAGCCAGTCTAGAAAATGTCTGCCCATTTCCACCATATTGCGGGTGTGGTTAGCCGTATAATGGGACCGCTCGTCAATGGCGGTGGAAAGCGCTTTTACCAGAGAATCCAAAAGAGCGGTGATCTGCTGGGCATAGCGGATCTTCAATGACGCCAGTTCGGTAATATCATTGATGAGCATGATGATCCCGCCCCGCGAGCCGTTCAGCCATAAAACGGAAGTCATGACATGGAGTTGTTTGGTTTCTGTCCCCGTAAAATACGGAACGGTGTCATATTGCTTTTGTTCCGGATCGATAATGGCATTGAGCAGGGTCTGATTAAACAGGTCGTTTTCACTGTATTCATAAAAAAGTGAGGCCAGACGGTGGCCGATGAGTTCCTCGGGCTGTTTGTCCAGAATGGCCGAGATGGCGGGATTTGCATATTGCACGCGGCCGCCCGGACTGATCAGAAGCACGCCGTCGGACATGCCATGGAGAATGCCCTCCATGATCTGCTCTTTTTGTGTGGATGGCAGGCTGAGATCCAGGTTCTCTGCATCTGCGCCGTTGTCGGAATTGTTTTTCATGGAAACCTCCGAAATCAGAAGTATATTTACGATCGATTGCGCCTGTGATCGCATATTTTCAGTCGCTGCTTTAGACCGATAGTACTCGGATATGTGCATTATACGATAGTTACGCAGACAATCGCAATCCTTTTAATAAAGACAGCCTTTTGCCCGGTTTTTGCCGAACCTTGGTTCTGATTGCAAAAATGTCTAATAATTTTGCGATATTAGCCTGAATTGAGTTGCAGTTTTGGGTAGATAAATATGCCGTTATGGGGTATAATGACAGTTAGACGCATCTTGCGCCGATAACTATGAATTTATTCCGGGGACAGCATTATGAATAATAAGGTGAATGATCCGGGCCGGATCAAAAGACTGGTACCGAATTTCGGGAATCTGTTCAATGCCGGTTCCGTCATTTTCAAAGCAGACGGTGATCGTGAACTTCTCTTTGTGAATGACAGTATCGTCAGGATATACGAATGCGAAAATCCACAGGATTTTGCGGATTATGTGCAGGGGCATTATGATGGCCTGATCAATCCGCTGCAAAGAGACGAAGTCATTGAGGATTTCAGGGGCCAGATCATGGAGAAAAAACAGAACTCCGGGTATGTGTTTTTTTCCATTACCACCAAGTCGGGCAAAAATATCCGCGTTGTCAATCACTGGAGTCTGTTTGAAGATGAGGTTGAGGGGCTGCTCATCTATGCCTGGATGTTTTTACACCGCTTAGAGGATACGGCCTTTGAGTTTGATTCCGTCACCGGACTGTTCACCAAACTCTCTTTTGCCAAAAAGGTCAGATCCCGGTTTAAGCGATATGCCAAAAAAGATGGTGAATCCTGCGCCATTGTCTATCTCAATCTTGTGAATTTCAAACTCTACAATATTGAATATGGAAGTGCCAAGGGCGACGAATGCCTGATGGAGATGGGCGATCTTCTGCAAAGGAAGTTCCCCAAGGCGATCATAGCCAGGCTCTCGGATGATCATTTTGTATTCTTTCATAAGGCGCAGGATGTCAGGGAAGGACTGAAGGAAGTCAAGCGCAGGTTCGATGAGGCATACCGTGATCATTACAATCTGATCAGCAAATACGGGATTTATGAGTTTCCCGCCGACGGAGATCTGGATGTGGAGGAAGCAATCTCCATGGCAAAAATGACCTGCGATTTTATCAAATATGATATGAAGGTCGATATCATGGAGTATTCCTTCCGGCTGGCCAAACAGGTGATGACAAAGGAGTATATTGTCAGGAAACTGGATGAGGCACTGGAAAAGGAATGGATCAAAGTCTATTATCAGCCCGTGATCCGGTCGCTGACGGGCGAACTGTGCGGCATGGAATCCCTGACCCGCTGGATCGATCCCGAGATCGGATTTTTGCCCCCGAATGAGTTTATCGAAACCCTGGAGCATGAGCACCTGATCCACAGGCTCGATGCCTATGTGGTGGAAAAAGTCTGCGCCTATATTCATGAGCGCCTCGAAGCGCATCTTCCCGTGGTGCCGGTATCCGTGAATTTTTCACGCATGGATTTTGTCCTCTGTGACATGGTGGACATCGTGGAAAAAGTGGTTGAGAAGTACGATATTCCCAGAGATTTTCTGCATATCGAGATCACAGAGAGCATGATCGCATCGGATGAGGATCTGATGACAAGCGTGATCGAGCGTTTCCGGGATGCGGGATATGAGATCTGGATGGATGATTTCGGCAGCGGCTATTCATCACTGACGATGCTGAAGGATTATCATTTTGATACCCTGAAGATGGATATGCGGTTTTTGACCCCCTTTACCGACAAGTCCAAGAGTATTATGCGGGCGACGGTGACCATGGCCAAAGATGTGGGCATGAAAACTCTCGCGGAAGGTGTGGAGACCGAGGAACAACTGCAGTTTTTGCGGGATATCGGCTGCGGTATGATTCAGGGCTATTATTACGGAAAGCCGGAACCGATCCTGGATGTGTTCTCACATCTTGAACAAAAACAGATCTCTTCTGAACTGCGAAGCTGGCGGCAATTCTATGAGATGGCAGGTTTTACCATCCGGGATACGGATACGCCGCTGGAGATCATCGAGGATGACGGACAGCACTTCAGGACACTGTATATGAATAAGGCGTACAGAAGGCAGATTCTTGCCGAAAAGGATCTGGAACTGGATCTGGAGGAGATCGACAGAAGGATCTACGGCACCAATTCCCCGCTGCTGACCGAATACCGAAAATTTGCGGATCAGTTGAAAATGACGGGGAAACAGGAAACCTTTTATTATACCGGAAACGGAAACTATATGTGTTTTACGGGACAGGTGATCGCGCAGAACAAAGGACGGACCGTGATCAAAGGATCGCTTTTGAATCTGTCAAAGGATGTTGCCAAGTCGACCATAGAAAGGCTGGATACCAAACTCGGGGAACTGAATCATATCTTTGAACTGATCCTCTGGGTAAAACCCGATGAGAATACCATATCCCCGCTTCTCGGAAGTATGAAATATGCGCCGCGAGAAGCAAATGGAGGGAAAAAACTGCGGGAAGGCCTTTCGTTCCTTGCGCAGGAAATCCTCTTTCCCGCAGACAGTGACCGCTATATCCGCTTTGTGGATCTCGAAACATTGCAGCAGAGGATCGATGCGTCGAAAACCGGTTATATAACCGATGTGTTCGGGTTCAAACAACAAGACGGGCATTACAGAAAAGAAGAGATTCTGATCATGCGGATCCCGTCAGTGAGCAATGTGGAGTATCTCTGCTGCATGAAGCCGTATTTCCAGCCGGAAGGCGGGATGGCAAAAGAAGACGGCAGTATGCCAGGCGGACCGATGCGGACGCAGATGCAGGAGTATTCCGATATCTGGAAGAGTATCCTTTGGAAATCCAGGCTGATGTTTTTCTGGAAGGATGCAGACCGCAGGTTCCGCGGCGTCAGCAGATCGGTCATGGATTATTTCGGGATCACGGATGAAAAACAGATCATCGGAAAGACCGAAGAAGAAATGGGATGGCTGATTGACAGCGATGAGGTGGCCCGTCTTGAGCAGGAGATCCTGACAAAAGGGATCAAATACCAGGATCAGCCGATACAGATCGTGGTTGACGGCAGTGTCCGGGATGTGGTCTGCACCAGGATGGCGCTCTATGATAACGGAAAGATCGCGGGAATTCTGGGAAGACTGGAGGATCTGGGACAGGAACGCCGGAAGATGACACAAAAGCAAAAATCCCTTCGCACAGACAAGGTAACGGGACTGATGAATGAAAGGGCGTTCCTTGATATACTGGAGAGTTTCAAAATGCAACATCGGGCAGGCGGAAAAGAGTATGGCCTGATCCTGTTGAACAACAAGGCACATGACCGTATCCTGAAAACTTATGACCTGCAGATAGCGGAAACCCTGTTGCAAAAGATTGCCGAGCACCTGACGCAAATCATAGGAAAGAACGTTGCCGCAAGACTGAAAGATTCCGTCTTTGTCGTGATCGTGCCGACAGGCGACTGGCTGACGCTGCAGGGCCTGGTCGAGGAGATCCGCATTGCGGTCAGCGCGATCCGACATGTGAAGGATAAGCCTGTGACGCTGCGGCTGAAAATGGCCTACAAAACCATCGGGGATGACAGTGTGACGGATGAGGACATTTATGAAAAGGCGCTGAAGGAAGTTTTGTAAACTGGCAGGATTAAATATATAGTTTGTAGGATATACACAAAGAATGTAAACGTATAGAATATTTTTTGAATCCAACATCATATGAGATAATTTAGCAGTGCAAAAACCGATATTAGAATTCGAAGAGATAAATTACTGATAAATTTAGCAGTGCAAAAACCGATATTAGAATTCAAAGAGATAAATTACTGATAAATTAGGAGGAAAACAATGAAACAGAGAGTCCCTTTAGTAACCCACATTTTTACCGCGGATCCTTCCGCCCATGTTTTCAATGACAAGATCTACGTCTATCCTTCCCATGACTTAGAGCATGACGGAGAGGATGATGATGACGGCAGCGAATATCAGATGGAGGATTATCATGTCCTGTCTCTTGATAACTTGGATGCGGACTGCGTGGACAACGGCGAGGCGCTGAACATGAAAGATATTCCCTGGGTGGATAAACAGATGTGGGCGCCGGACTGTGTATGCAAGGACGGAAAATATTATCTGTACTATCCTGCAAGAGATAAGGAAGGGATCTTCCGTATCGGCGTTGCAGTCAGTGACAGCCCGGTGGGACCTTTCAAAGCAGAACCGGATTACATGGCAGGCAGCATGAGCATCGATCCCTGCGTGCTGCAGGATGACGACGGACGCTATTATATGTATAACGGCGGTCTGTGGGGCGGCCAGCTGGAAAAATGGCAGACCGGCTCTTTCGTGGCGAATCCCGATGAGATCCCTGCGGATGCTGCATCCCTCGGTCCCTATTTTGCGGAACTTTCCGATGATATGAAATCCTTTAAGAATCCGCCGAAGATGGTTTCCATCGTGGATGAAAACGGCGAACCCATCAAGGCAGGAGATGAGGACAGAAGATACTTTGAAGGACCCTGGATGCACAAATACAACGGATTGTACTACCTTTCCTATTCCACGGGAACCACGCATTATATCGTCTATGCAACCTCCACATCACCGGAAGGTCCTTTCACCTACAGAGGCAGGATCATGGAGCCCGTGATCGGCTGGACGACACATCATTCCATTATCGAGTATCACGGAAAATGGTATCTGTTCTATCATGACTGTGAAGTTTCAGGCGGCATCAATCACAGAAGATGCGTCAAGTATACGGAACTGAAATACAATGCGGACGGAACGATTCAAACCATCTTCCCGTATGATCATAAGTAAAGAGAACAGTTAAGGCAGTGCATATAGGCCGGTATTCGACGAAAAGTCGGATGCCGGCTTTTTCTATCTTAGAATTATAACAATTGTCAGTAAATACGTGATTCTTCGAATGTTGCGCAGCAGCTTTTAAAAATTTTTGGGAAAAAGGAATTTTCTTTGCAACAGATTGCGATCCTTCGAACACATATATATCAGAGCGGCAAAAATGAGAGAAAAAAGGTTTCAAAAAATAAACGGAAAGCTCGATAAATAAAAAGTGAATTCAGGAGGAGAACATTATGAAGAAGAAAGCGATTTCCATTTTATTAGGACTTTGTATCATGTCACTTGCAGGCTGCGGCGCAGTTGCGACCGGAACAGAAACAGTCAGTAACCGCATGCCGGTGCAGGCTGTAGAACTTGCAGATCACAGCGGACAGACTGATGATCAGGACACAGATCAGGACAATCAGACTGACGAAGCAAGGACAGGCAGTCAGGAAGATGGTTATACAGGCAGCGGCCGTGAAACCAAAGATGAAAAAGACAGTCAGATAAAAGAAGACGAAATGAAACCGGCGGCATCCGAAGAAGAGATCGAAACTCATATCTATAACGCCGGCAAGGCATATGACGGTATCGTTTCCTACGATACACTCACAGTTGATTCCATCATGCTTGAGAGCGGCATCATGTCAGTATCTGCGCAGGATTTCCGGGGAGAGAACAGGGAAGAGAAAAAAGCCATTGAAGAGTACATGGATCTGGTCGCAAAATTCAGATCATATTTTCATCAGATCAGGGTATATGAGCCAAGGGACGGTTATACCATTACGATCTGCGATAAGAAACTCTATGAGTATAAGATAGAAGATACGGATGAGATCCTTGATCTCTATGAAAAAGCAATGCGTGTCAGAGACACGATTCCGGTTACGATGCCGGATGGAGACCTGACTTACAGCGCTTCAAGGGGCGGTATCTTAAGCGGGATCAGCAATTTCATTTCCGGAAAAAAATCCGTAAACAGTTCGTCAGCGGTTTGTGAATCGGCTGAGGCTGTGGCAGCGGAGGATTACTGCATGGAAGCCAGTGATGATGCGCTGGCCGGAGCATGTGTGAGCGAAGAAGAAAGCGTGGCAGAATGCATGCCCGAGCCTGTTTTTGCAGAGCAGGACTGGAATACAGAGGAATATAAGTCCTTTGAGGAAAACAGATTCATGTCAGCGGCAACCTCTCCTTTTTCCACCTTCGGGATGGACGTGGATACCGCATCGTTCTCTAATTTCCGCAAGAAGATCTTTAACGGAAGGGCCATTCCGCAGGATTCCATCCGGACGGAAGAAATGATGAATTATTTCGATTACGACTATGTGGCACCGGAAAGCGGAGAGAAATTCGGTGTGACCACAGAGCTCAGTGATACACCCTGGAATGCGGATACAAAGCTTTTGAGAGTCGGCGTGAAATCCGAAGAAGCGGATGCGGAAAATGTATCTTCCAATATCGTATTCCTGATCGATACCTCCGGTTCCATGTTTGATCCTGACAAGCTTCCGCTGGTGCAAAAATCCTTCCTGATGCTGCTGCATAACCTGGATAAGAACGACA
Source organism: Lachnospiraceae bacterium (assembly GCA_016282215.1). Taxonomy (GTDB): domain Bacteria; phylum Bacillota; class Clostridia; order Lachnospirales; family Lachnospiraceae; genus RGIG7926. The sequence goes on along the minus strand of JAEEKC010000235.1, from coordinate 12,651 downwards.
GAGTATCCATCGTTACCTATGCAGGCGGTGATGAGATCAGATGTGAGGGTATTCCCTGCAATAAAAAAGAGCAGATCACGAATGAGATCTTATCCTTAGAAGCATGGGGCGGCACAAACGGTGCAGCCGGCATCACCACAGCCTATAAGCTGGCGAAAAAGAATTTCATCAAAGAGGGCAACAACCGCGTCATCCTGGCAACGGACGGTGACTTAAATCTCGGTATCACAAGCGAAAGTGACCTGGTAGACCTGATCAAAGAAGAGAAAGAAAGCGGCGTATTTTTATCGGTTCTCGGTGTGGGCAGCGGAAATTACAAGGATTCCAAAATGAAAGCATTGGCAGACAACGGGAACGGAAACTTTGCTTACATCGACTCCACGGCCTCAGCCAGTAAAGCACTGATCAAAGATTTCAATGCATTGATGTATACGGTAGCAAAGGATGCAAAGATGCAGGTGGAATTCAATCCTGCTAAGGTGAAAGGTTATCGTCAGATCGGCTATGAACTGCGGCAGCTGAATGCAGAAGATTTTGCGGATGACACCAAAGACGGCGCAGAGATCGGCTCCGGGCAGTGTGTCACGGTTCTGTATGAGATCGCATTAGCGGACTCTGATATGGAGATCCCGGGCGTAGAATCGAAATACGGAAACGGCAATGCAGGCGATACGTCTACAGATGAACTGCTGACCGTCAGCATCCGTTACAAAGAGCCCGATGCAGATAAGAGCCGGCTGATCGAAGTACCGGTTACAAATGAAAACTACAGCAGCCGGATGAGCGATGATCTGTCCTGGGCAGCCGGCGTAGCTGAGGTTTCCCAGATCCTCAGGGATTCCGAATATAAAGGAACTTCTACTTATAAAGAGGTTTACGACAGACTGAAAAACGATCAGCGCATTATGACAGATGACGACAGAGCACAGTTTCTGTATATGATCGATCTTCTTGAAAATGGCAGTTTCGGTGTAACGGATGAGGATGACGGATACTACTATTAACAGGACAGAGGCGAACCGGGAAGTTTGCCGCGTAACAAATGGCAAAATAAGTTCTGAATTTAGAAAAACCGTCCGGGTTTTCATACCCAGGCGGTTTTTTGTTGTATGTTTTTTCGCTTCATACAGGAAGGGATATCCCCGGTAAAATGCCGCCCGTGGCAGGCATGAAATGATCCCCGATCCGGGGTGAAATATTGACAGTTTCGCCACAAAATGGCAATATAGTAAAGTACGCGGCATATATCTGGTCGGAGATTTTTATGGTATGAAAAAGTTTTGGGAACTGCAAAAACAAAAAAAGGATTATAAGAAGATCATCGTTCTGTTCGGATGCGGCTGCTTTCTTCTTCTTACACTGCTCTATATCGGACTTTTGCATAATGAAATCGGCGCTGAGAGGACACGGTATGGCTATATCGCAAAGAATGAGGCGGAGCATATCATTACCCTTGTTGATTGCGTGATGGCAAGGACCACAACCCTCGAAACAATGCTGCAGGATCATAACGGCGAAACCGAATGGTTTGACAAGGTGGCAAAGAATATCTATGACGATGTGACGGATGAGACCGGTGTTTCGCTGAAGAATTTTGCGATCGCACCGGACGGTGTCGTTTCTAAGGTCTATCCTCTTGAAGGAAATGAGGCGCTGGTCGGCTTTAATTTTTTGGATACCAGCCGCAAAGGAAATCTGGAAGCAAAAGAGGCTTATGAAAAAGGCACCACCATTTTGACCAATCCCTTTGAACTAGTGCAGGGCGGGATCGGCATGGGCGGCAGGTCGCCGGTCATTCTGCGGGATGGTGATACCGAAACCCTCTGGGGCCTGGTAACGGTCACCATCGATTTTGAGAACATGATCGAAGTACTCAGACTGGACAATCTGGAAGGCATGGGTGTGGATTATGCCATATCCTATATCGATCAGGACGGCACGCCTGTCAGGATTCATGCTGTCGGTGATCCCGGTGAGAATGCGGTAAAGACAAGGTTTGCCGTGCGAAATCTGACCTGGGAAATTGCGGTGGTACCCAAAAAAGGATGGATCTTACCGTGGCGGGTGGTTTTATCGATACTGATCATTTTGATCCTTTCGCTTTTTGGCGGCATTTTTGCCAATATGGTAATCATTCTTCATGAAAACAATGCGATGCTGCGGCGCCTTGCCGTTACGGATGGTCTGACCGGGTGCATGAACAGGCTGGCTTTTGAAAAGAGGATCGAGGAACTGAGAGAAAACGGGATCGATAAGGATTTTGTTTATATTTCGGCAGATGTCAATGGTCTGAAGCAGTGTAATGATACGCTCGGTCACCCTGCAGGTGATGAACTGCTTGTGGGTGCAAGCGCCTGCATGCGGGAAAGTTTTGAACCCTATGGCAAGGTATACCGGATCGGCGGCGATGAATTTGTCGCGCTTCTTTTGGCGGATCAAAAGACCTTAGATGAGATCATGAAAAAGGTGCAGGATCTGACGGAGCATTGGGAAGGTGAGATGGTCAAGCACATTTCGGTGGCCTTTGGCCATGCCACGCACTCCGAATTTCCGGATGCAACCATTGATACATTGATCACAACTGTGGATGAACGGATGTATGAAGTAAAGCGCGAGTATTATCAGCATCATACGCGCGAAGTGATATCCTAATCTGCGGTATGAGACGGTGATCGTCAGGGAGTAAATCATGACTGATAACCTGTTCTGGATCCATAGAGATCAGATTTATGCAAAAGGCCTGGATCTGGGTTTTTCCGTTTTTTCACCCGGGCATATCATCTGGCTGCTTGCCATTGCGGTATGTTCCGTGATCGTCGGCAGGTTTTATGTCAGGCTGAGTGAAACGGGCAGATCCAATCTACGCAAAGCCATCGGTCTTTCGGTGATCCTGCTTGATGCCCTGAAGATCACTGTCATGGGACTTTTCGGCGTCAATAATATCGAATTTCTTCCGCTGCATCTTTGCAGCGTGGGCGGTCTTGCCACTCTGGTATATGCACTGTGGCCGGGAAAACTGAAACTGGACCAGTTATTCGGCTATGCATTTTTTCCGGCGGCGCTTCTGGCCATCTTTTTCCCCAGCGCAAATATGTATCCCTGGTGGAATTTCTACTGTATTCACATTTTCCTCTATCATGCGCTGATCATCTTCTATTTTGTGATGCTGTATATGGCCGGAGAGTTTCGTCCCACCTACAGCGGTCTTTTGATCAGTTTTGCCTTTATGGCGGTATTTGCTGTGCCGATCTATCAGATCAATGTGCATTTCGGCGTCAATTATATGTTTATCGGCATGCGTTCCGATGTGGGCGTGCTGGCTTCTTTGTGGGACAATGTGGCAGCGGTGCATGGCAGGCTTGCATTTACACTGCTGCTGGGCACCATGTTTTTCGGCGTGCTTCAGGTATTGCATGTGATCTATCTGATCATTGACCGGCTGAAGAAACGGAAAACAGATTAGAATATACAGTGTGAAAACTGACGTATAATGAGAAAAGTAAAAGCACGGTATGAAAATACGGTGTCGAAAAAACAGTGATTGATTTAGGAGGGAGATCATGGGGGAAAAAGAAAACAAGGCAAAGGGGTCCGCATCATCGGTGTCTGACTATATCCTCAGGGATATGGCAAACGGCGCTATCGTAGTGGGAAGCAAGGGAAAAGTGCTGCAGATGAATGAAGCGGCAAAAAAGATCCTGGAGATCAGCGATGATCAGACACAGTCGTTTCTGGCAGGGATCGATGACGGCGATGAATCGAATGCCGCATTTTACGACTGCATTTTTGATGCGATCTACGACAAGAATATAACCAATCACAAAAAGGTTCCTTATACATCCCCAAGCGGGAAAAAGTACAGCCTGCATATGACCAGTTCCTTTTTTCAATTGGAAGAGAATGAGGAAGAAAAAGGGATCGTTATCACTTTTGCCGATGAGACCAAAGAGGATATGCTGATCCTGAAGCGGAATGATTCCATGACGGTTCTGGTGGGTGCGGTTTTTGTTGTCTGCCTGTGGGTGTTCACCATCGCCCTGTATCGTTTTCTGAAGGATCCGTTTCCGACGCAGTATCTTTCCAGGCTCTGTGAATTCTTGTCCTGCTGCATGCTGGGGATTTTCCTGAAGTTCACCAGTTTCACCGTGGCGGATATGGGACTGAAGAGCAAGCACCTGAAGAAGGATTTAAAAGAGGCGGCGATCGTGGCGGTTTGTCTTCTTCTGTTTATGATCATTCTGAAGGTCGTATTCATCAAACTCGGCAGCGGCTATTTTGCAAAAGAAACGGCCTTTTGGAAATATGATGACAGGCCGGCTTATCTGATCGAGTACATTTTTATCGCACTGTTCCAGGAGTTTCTGGCGCGCTGCTGCATGCAGGAAAATCTTCACAGGATATTGGATTCTTACAAGCACGGAGATGTGGTTGCGATCCTGGTTTCTTCTCTTATTTTCGGTGTCTTCCATCTGCATTACGGACTGTTCTATATGATCGGCGCTGCAGTCCTGATGGGATCGTTGGGGATCATCTATAAGCATCAGAGAAGTATCTGGGGAACCTATATCGTGCATTATATCTTCGGCATCGCCGGCCAGTGCCTGCACTGGATTTAACGACAGGGTACGGAGGAAATTTTTAAAATGAGCGGAATTTTTTACCTGATGGGCAAAAGTTCTTCGGGAAAAGATACGATATATAAGAAACTGATGGAAGATGAAAGCCTATCATTAAAGACATTGGTGATGTATACCACCAGACCGATCCGGGCAGGTGAGCAGGAAGGTAAGGAATACCATTTTGTAACCGAGGAAAAAATGCGGGAACTGGAAGAGGCCGGCAAGGTCATCGAGAAACGGACGTATCCGACCGTGCACGGCGACTGGCATTACTTTACGGTGGATGAAGGGGACGGTCTTTTGCAGGAGAATTACCTGCTGATCGGAACGCCGGAGTCTTATGTCAAGATCCGGGACTATTATGGCGGAAAGAATATGTATCCGATCCTGCTGGAAACGGATGATGGTGACAGACTGCAGCGTGCCTTGAACCGGGAACGCAGGCAGGAGCAGCCGAAGTACAGTGAGATGTGCAGGCGTTTCCTCGCAGATGAGAAGGATTTTTCTCAGGAAAAGATCAAAGAGGCCGGGATCGACAGGGTTTTTCGCAATGATGATCTGCGGGTTTGTTTGGAAGAAATCCGGTCATATATTCAAAGTCATTTATAATTTCGAAGAATAATAATTCTAAGGCAGTTGCATCGTCCGTATTACTCCGGCCGGTAAAGAGCGCCATCATCAGTTGGCGCCGGACACCGAAACAGGAGATGAAGGATCATCAGAAAGGGGACGGCGTATGGACCAAATGGGAATGGGAATGCGCATAGAGCAGTTACAGCAGGTGACGGATACACAACAGGCGCAGACTGCGCAGCAGGCGGACGGCGGCTTTAAGTTTTTGCTGGCCAGCAGGATCGATGAGGCGGGACTGCAGGAACGCCTCATGGGCATGATGGATGAGATCACGGATCAGGGGAAGCGGATCTCGAAGAAGATGGATATCAAGGATATGCGCAGATACCGTACCCTCATCAAGTCTTTCTTAAATGAGGTGGTATCCCGTTCGCATAAGTTTTCCAGGGAGAATTTCCTTGATCGACGCGGCCGGCACAGGGTGTATGGCATCATCAAGCAGGTGGATGATACCTTAGATGCGCTGGCGCAGGAACTTTGCAAGGATGAAAAGGATCATCTGGCGATCTTAAGCAAGATCGGTGAGATCGAAGGACTGATCCTCGATATCTTCACCTGAGCCGGATCAGATTATACAGATCACATGGAGACGCCCTCGCCGGACGGCTGTTTTAAGGCGTTTTTCAATTTGCTCACGAGCACCGTCTGCTTCGCTTTTTTCTCTGCCGCGCCGGCATCTGCGGATACGGCCAGGCTTTCTTCAAGGGGTTTTAGTTTTTCTTTTTCTTTCGTGGCAACAGCTTTGATCTGCTGTAAGATCTGCAACGATAAGTGAATACTTGCGGCATTTTTGCCCATGTCCAGACTGAGCGCTTCAAACAGAGCGTCAGCACGCTGCATGATTGCATCAAAGCCTTTCAGCAGTCGCAGGAGCCGGACGCGCAGCATATCAGCAGCGACGCCGCCGTCACCGTCTTCTTCGTCTTCTCTGGAAGATACAAGTCTGCCTGCATGGGAGAGTAGCTCATCGGTTTCTTTCTGCAGCCGCATCAAAGCATCCTGTAATTGTACGGTTTCTTTTTGGAGGGCGGCGGGTTTTGGGTTTATTACCGGCGACTGCGGCTGCTTTTCTTTTGATTTATTCATATTCGGTATTTGACCGCCTTTCTTTATGATTCACTGATTGGTATTGAGTAGATTTGATGATACGAATTGCACTTTTAATCCTGTCATTACATTTTAATCGGTATGAGATACGATTGCAAGACCGTTTGCAGGTCATATGTGGGATATGTGATCGTTCGATGCTTGTGGGACTCCTGCTTCGCAGTCATGATATGGATTTACAGCCGGTATTTTACATGCGAGCATGACGGTCCGGTCTGTAAATCCATATCAACTGTGAATAGTAACTGTAATTGTAGAATTCTCCCGGCTTTGGGGTTGCAAACACGGAAAAAAGGAGTACAATAGCAATAGTTTTTTTGTGTGATATTAGCCGGGGACCTAAGAGATGTATCTGTTTATCATCATATTATGGATCATATTGAATGGCCGCATTACGGGAGAAATCATTGTTTTCGGGATTCTTCTGAGTGTGGCCGTTTCCCTTTTTGCAAACCGTGTGATCGGTTATTCACCGGAGGTTGACAGGCGGATCATACGGAATCTGCCGCTGTTTATCCTCTATGTGCTGGTGCTGATCTGGGAGATCATGAAGGCCTCGGTTGAGGTATCCGGACTTGCCATCGGAAGGCGCAAACCGGAACCGGTGCTGATCGAATTTCATTCCGGCTTTGAGACGAATCTGCAAAATGTCCTGCTGGCAAATTCCATTACCCTGACGCCGGGAACCATCACGGTGTTCCAGGAAGGAGACCGTTTCGTAGTGCACTGCCTTCGCGCCGAGTATGGCGAGGGCATGGAGGAGTGCATTTTTGTAAAGCTGTTGCGTAAGATGAAGTGAGGTTTTTATGACGATTGAACGCGCCTACTACATTTTATATATGATCGTGCTCTGCTGGTTCGCAGTCCTGATCACCGCATCGCTGATCCGGTCGATCATCGGTCCGCGTATCACGGACAGGGTGCTTGCCATCAACATGATCGGCACTATGGTGATCTGCTGCATTTCCGTTTTGTCGGTCATGCAGAAAGAAAGTTACCTGGTGGATGTGGCACTGATCTATGCGATGGTCAGTTTCGTATCGGTGCTGATCCTGGTTTCCGTTTATCTGCCGGCGAAGAAGGTGCGCGGAGAATACGGCGCGGATGACAAGAGCGGCAGGGAGAAAGCGTCGAAGGACGGCGAAGCTGACTGATGAGGGGCTGTCTGTATCCGAGACAGGAAGGGATTGAATAAAAATTATGACAACACAGTGGATCGGATTTTGGGTAGTAGCGATCTGCCTGTTCTTCGGTATGATCGCATTTACGGCGGCGGTGATCGGTGCGAACCGCTTTGGCTTTGCCATGAACAGACTGCATAGTGCGGGGATCGGCGACACTCTGGGCGTTATGTGTATTGTCGGCGGCGTGCTGGGAGCAGCCGGATTTCATGCGGATACCCTGAAACTGATCCTGATCATCGTATTTATGTGGTTTACTTCACCGGTATCCTCACATTTTCTGACACAGATCGAATATTATACGAATCCGGAGTTGTACCGGATCGTGGGTAAGGGCGCGATCACTTCCGAGAAACAGAGAAAACAGATGAAGCAAAAGAAGCGTTCCCGTAAATGATTTATTTCGTATCAGGTCCGATATGAAAATACGGAGTTGATTAACTATTTATTCCAGTAAGGAGAGCTGCATGGGCACAACAGCGATTTTCAGAATATTGCTTTTGATCCTTTTGATCGCATGTGCGATCGCCGTGAATCTGACCAAAAATCTGATGCAGGCGGTGATCATCTTTATGTCCTACAGTTCCATCATGTGTGTGCTCTGGGTGCTGATGGAATCGCCGGATCTGGCTATTACTGAAGCGGCGGTGGGTGCCGGTATCAGCGGGACGCTGTTTTTGATGACGCTCAAAAAGATCAAGGCAGAAGACGACGAGCAGCAGAAGCGAAAGAAACGAAAGTCCTGAAAATACGAAGCCAAACATTTCTAATCAAAAAACAGAGTAAAACCCGGTATAAAAATTCGAAGCCGGAAAAATACCAATGAAGTAAGTCAGAAGGCAGAATATGGCAGAAAAAAAGAACACAGAAAAGAATAAGAAGCGTTTTGACAGGATCTATAATCTCGTTGCCGTCATCAGCTGCATCCTTCTGATCGGCGTGCTGCTCTATACCGTGTCAAGGCTGCCGCGGTACGGCGAAGAAAATGTTCGCGCTACGGAGGTGACAAAACGATATGTGGAGCAGGGGCTCGAGGAGACCGGCGCCACCAATATTGTGGCGGGCATGATCCTGGATTACCGCGCTTTTGATACCCTCGGAGAATCCCATGTACTGTTTACGGCGCTGGTCTGTGTCGTGATTTTGCTTGGGATCGACAAAAAAAATATGCGCAAGGAATATGACAGTTATTATACGGTCAGCTTTGAAGATTATCACAGACTTTCCGGAGAAAGCATTTTAAAGTCCGTGGGACTGTTTCTGCTGCCCTGTCTGTTTTTGTTTGGGATTTATATTCTGATGAACGGCCAGTTGTCTCCCGGCGGCGGTTTTTCCGGCGGCGCGGTGATGGGGGCAGCGCTGATCATCTTTGCTGCCGGTTTCGGTTTCGATACCATGGACCGGGTGTTTACGGAATCCATGCTGAAAACCGTGACCTTTGTGGCACTGACATTTTATAGTTTTGCAAAAGGATATGTCTTCTTCACAGGGGCGAACGGATTGGAAAACCACATTCCGAAAGGGGCGCCGGGGGATATCATCAGCGGCGGCCTGATCCTGCCGCTTGATATCGCAGTGGGATTCGTGGTTGCCTGTACGATGTTCGGTTTTTACAGCCTGTTCCGGCGCGGAAGCATCGGACATGGCAGTCTTCCGGAAGAAAACGAGGATAAATAAGGTATGGAAACACTACTGATAAATTACGAAGAAGCGGTGGCCGTGATCCTGTTCGGCATCGGACTGACCATGCTGCTGTTTCAGAAAAACCTGATCAAAAAACTGATCGGCATGAATATCATGGATACAGGAACCTTTTTGTTTCTGGCCTCCATGGGTTTCATCGAAGGCAGGAAGGCGCCCATCATCGAAAACGGGGTGACGGAGGTTTCTGCCTATATCAATCCCGTACCGGCGGGACTGGTGCTGACGGGCATTGTGGTGTCGGTATCCGTGACAGCCATCATGCTTTCTATTACGATCCGTTTATACAAAAGATATCATACTCTCGACATTGATGAAATGTATGAGAAAGCCGTTCATGCGGCAGAGGACAGATAAGTGGAATTTGTCAGAAACTTCCCGCTTTTTACCATTGTGCTGAGCCTGTTTTCCGGTGTGCTCTGCTATATGTTAAAACCGAAAGCGGCAAAAATCTATACCCTGATCTACGAAGGCGTGCTGATCGTATTCGTTAGCAGCGTCTTACTTTATGTGGTCAAAACAGGCACGAGCTTTACCTATGTAATGGGCGAATTTCCGGCTCCATGGGGCAATGAGATCAGGGCGGGAATTCTCGAAGCGCTGATCGCACTGACCTTTTTGATCGTGGAGATCTGCAGTGTGTCGGCCGGACACAGGTTTCTTGTGGAGGATATGGATGAGAGTAAGCAGAATCTCTTTTATACCCTGGTGAATCTGATGACGGCTGCGCTGATGGCGCTGGTGTGGACAAATGACCTGTTCACCGGCTATGTCTTTTTGGAGATCCTGACGCTGACGAGCTGCGGCGTGCTGATCGTTCGTGAGATTGGACGGACCACTCTTGCAGCTGTTCGTTATATGATCTTAAACCTGCTGGGTTCCGGCCTGTTTCTGCTGGGCGTGGTGCTTCTGTATGATATTACGGGACATCTTCTGATGGTGCCTATGCAGGGAGCGATCGCACAGCTGGCCGCAGATCCGAACGTACTGCCTGTGATCGGCGTGGCTGTCGGGATCCTGACCATCGGACTATGTATCAAGAGCGGTCTGTTTCCGTTTTATTTCTGGATGCCGGATACCTACGGCTGGGCAACGCCGACCGCAGCGGCTCTGTTATCTTCACTGGTTTCCAAGGCTTATATTTTTCTCTTATTTAAAACCTACTACCGGGCGATCGGCATTGAAGTGCTGGATATGCTCCCTATCAAAAATATCCTTCTGGTGCTGGGCATCTGCGGCATGATCGCCGGTTCCGTGGAAGCGATCCATACCAATAACTTAAACCACATGGTGGCATATTCTTCGGCGGCGCAGATCGGTTATATCTATATGGGGATCGGGCTTGGCGGTATGGCAGGCTTTACGGCGGCCATGTTCCATATCATCGCCCATGCCCTGACCAAGTCGCAGCTGTTTCTGACTACGCCGCGTCTGGCGGAGGCCGGCGGTGGTACGCTGAAATTCAAGGATCTGCAGGGCGTCGGACTGAAGACCAAAGTGGCCGGCGTGTATTTTACCTTTGGCGCCCTGTCCATGATCGGCATTCCGATCTTTGCCGGCTTTTCGAGTAAGCTGCAGTTTGCCCTTGCGGCGGTAGCCGGGGGCAGCGGGAAAAAAGTCATCCTTGTGATGATGGGGCTGGCCATCAGTTCGATGCTCAACGCTCTGTATTTTATCATGACTATGATCCGCATCTTCACGCCGGACGGAAAACCGGGCAAGAGTGAAATGATGCATCATCATATCAATTATCACCTGCCCATGCTGGTGCTGACGGCAGGGAACCTTTTGCTGGGCTTAAACAGCGGGTTTGTAGTGGAACTTATAAACAAAGGGCTGGAGATGTTCAGGTAGTAATATCTTTGATGAAGGAGAGTCGCGGTGTTGTATCTGTTAGCGATCTTTTTTCCAATACTGGCCGGTATCACATTTCTTGTGCGCGGCGGTAAGGAAGAAGAGCAGAAAAAAACCGAATACGGAAAAGTGCGGTATCTCATAGCGGTATTGATCGCGGATATTTGCTGCATCTGCGCGGTATGTTTTTCACAGGGCAGTCAGATCGCATTTCCTTTGGTGGACAGGGTAAGTCTTTCCTTTGCTGTGGACGGTTTCGGGAAACTGATGCTGACTGTTGCATTGTGCCTGTTTACGCTGATCTGCTGCTATGCGCTTGTTTATATGGAAAAGGAAGAGCGGACGCATATCTTTTTCGGCTGCTTTTTACTGACCATGGGCGCGCTGACCGGCGTGTGCCTGTCCGCAAACCTGATCACCATGTATCTTTGCTTTGAGATGACCACGCTTTTGTCGGTACCGCTGGTACTGCATGAAATGACAAAAGAGTCCGTACAGGCCGGTATCAAATATCTGTTTTATTCCGTGGGCGGCGCGCTCATGGGACTTTGCGCCGTGATCTATATCTATTCCATCACGGACGGTGATATGACATTTTTGGCTGGCGGATTTTTATCCCAGGTGCAGATCACAAACAGGCCCGTGTTTTTGCTGATGATGTTTTTGGGGATCCTGGGTTTTGGCACCAAGGCGGGTATCTATCCGATGCACAGCTGGCTGCCGACCGCACATCCGATCGCGCCCGCGCCGGCATCTGCTCTGCTGTCAGGAATCATCGCCAAGGCCGGCATCATTGCGCTGGTCCGTTTAATCTATTATTCTGTGGGACCGCAGCTGCTCATTGGATCAATATTGCTGAAGGTCTGGCTGGCGCTTGTTATGATCACGGTGCTGCTGGGATCTTCCATGGCGCTGATCTCCAAGGATCTGAAAAAACGCCTGGCCTATTCCACGGTCAGCCAGCTGTCCTATATCATGGCAGCCCTTGCCTGTTTTTCATGGGAAGGTCTGACGGGAGGACTATTGCAGGTTCTTGCCCATGCCTTTGCAAAAAGCTGCCTTTTCCTTGCGGCCGGTGCCATCATCCATATGACAGGACTGCGTGATGTAAGGGACTTTTCCGGACTCGGGAAAAAGATGCCCGTCACCATGTGGTGCTTTGCGTTTGCCTCGCTTTCGCTGATCGGCATTCCGCCCATGGGAGGTTTTCTTGCAAAGTGGAATATCGCATCTGCCTGCCTGCAGACGGAAAATGGCGTATGGTCTGTGCTTCCTCCCATCGTGCTTTTGATCTCGGCGCTGCTGACGGCCGGCTATCTGATGCCGGTGGTGGTTTCGGCGTTCTTCCCGCTGAAGACGGAGGAGAGCGAAGGAAAGAATGGCCAGGGCAGTCTGTCTGAGGAGAAGCGGCAGGGAAAGAAGGCGCAAACAGACAGGATGGAAACTAAGGAGCAGGAAACGGAGAAGGAGCCGCTGCTTATGATCCTTCCCATGGTAGTGCTATGTGTGCTTGCGTTGCTGGTGGGAGTGTTCGGAGAGGTGATCGTTGCGGGGAT